>CALXQE010000021.1 GCA_944390495.1 uncultured Clostridia bacterium | reverse complement strand
AGTGGTAAACAAAACAAACGTTCAGGTTTACTTAAACTGTTTTGAAGAAAATTTTTTTAGAGAAAAAATAAATAGACCGATGCATTAATTTTGTGTAGGTCAAACTGGCACCGCTCTGGAGGAGCCAGTAAGCCGATAGTCGAGCGATTATCGGCTTTTTGTTTGTTTTAGAGACAGGTTCCGTTATCAACCTAAATTTACTACATAAGGAGAAATTTATATGTATAAGAAAATTATATCCATAGTTACAGTGATATTTTTAACACTAATATCTATCATACCTGTAAATGCAGAAGATAACGATTGTATGGTTACACGAGCTGAATTAGCAAATGAGGTAATGAATGTTTGTGAATATATTACTCAAGAATTTTCGTTACCAATGGAGGAACGTCCTGTATTCAAAGATATTCAGAAATCTCCATTCCGATTTAGAATTTTACAAGCCCATGTGAAAGGATTTATGAGTGGTGTAGGTGATGAAAAATTTATGCCTGAACAAAATGTATCAAAATGTCAGGCGGCTGTGTCATTATACAGACTAATGCAATATCTGAATACAAAATATGATTGTAAACAGGAAGAAGAATCAATAGATATATCAGATTATAATTTGATACCTGATTGGGGTACAGAGGCAGTTGTTTTTATGGTTTCAACAAAGTTGATGTCATTAACAGACGATAAATTTTATCCTGACAACTCAATATCAAGGGCAGAATTAGATGAGGTTACAGAAAAAATAAAAAATATATTTGTAACAGATAGTGGAAAACGTATAGATTTTCAAGAGTTTTTGAAGAACACGAATAAAAATATATGATGGATTTTGATGAGTTGCTTAGGCTTGAATAATTTTTGTCGTTTTAAATATTATGTTTTATGTGGGGGAAAATGAAAATAGATTCTTGGAAAAAAGCAACGATAAACGGAATACTTTTTGGAATAATATATTTTGCTGTATTTATAGTATGCATTTGCCTGCTAACTGGTTTTGTTTTGCAAGGTGAGTCATTTTCAGATCATCCGGCAGATCAGATTGTTAATGGAATTTCTTTTCAATTTGCATTTTATTGCTATGTTGTCATTGCGTTAATTATTCCGATTATTATAGTACGATACACAAGAATAAAATATCTACTGTTTAATATCTTACTTTATTTCTTTACATACTTTTGTTTAGGAATTATTTTTCTTCTATCTATTTTGTTTTTTGAAATAGACTTACCTAAATTAATAAGTGTCAGATATTTTATTGAAATGGGAGATTTTTGTTTATTAGCATTTCCAACAGGTTTATTTTTTGGAACTGTAATTGCGATTATAATTAACACAATAAGAAATAAAGTTATGTTCTAATAATCAGTATTTATTATGCTGACTAAATATGCAGCATTTATTTTAATTTAGTATAAAAACAAGCACTGTACTGTGTTTGTTTTTTTTATTGATTATAAAAGTTTAGTGTTATACTGTATTTATAAATATCATATTGGAGGTGGATATAATGATAAAGAAACCTAAAATAGGCAGTGAATGGAAAGCTTTATTTAAACCTGAAATATACGGTAGCTATGTAAACGACCACAGTATTATAAAAGACGTACAGGGAAAATGGAATCTATTCGGAATAACGGGCAAAACAGGTAATCCGTCAGATGAACGATATTTTGTACACGGCATTTCAGATGATAAATTATTTGCAGGAGATATGAAAGAAGTGGGCAAAGTTATTGATACAGGCACATGTGCATGGGCACCTGGTGTAATTGAATCTGATAATAAATATTATATGTATTACGGACCTTCACCCACAAAACTGGCAATTTCAACAGACTTAAAGGAATGGATGGGTTATGAAATAAATTTAATTGGAAATCCGCCCTTATCATGTCACAGAGATCATTTTGTGATGAAACTTAACGACTACACATGGATTATGTACGTTTCCGGTATTAAAGATGGATACGGTGCTATATCCTGTCTTGTTTCAAATGATTTACTTAATTGGAGATTTGTTCAATACGCTTTAACATCATCTGAAAATGCACCGTTAAAGCCTGCATGGGGTGCTTTTGAATCTCCGTATGTGGTAAAGCTTGACAACATATATTATTTATTTGTCACATATACAGACTGCAATATAAAAAACTATCAAAATACTTTAGTGTTTGCCTCTGAAAATTCCTATGATTTTGGAAATTATACAGGTGATAATCATAATGACATGGTAGTAACAACAATCCCTGTGCATGCAGGTGAAATAATCAAAGATGATGACAGTTACTATATTACAACATGTGGCTGGAACAATATGGATATTCCGATAGAAGGTGCGGTGTCTGTTGCGAAACTTGATTGGATATAATAAAAGGGAAGTGATTTAATATGAATTTATCACAGCTATGTGATTTAATTAATTTACCGTGTAAAGAAAAGGTATTTTCTGTTTCTAAAGAATTAGGTAACGTCACCTATTTTTTTGACGAACTTAAAGATTCATCAAAGTGGAATGAGAGTCTTGATGAAATGAAGAAAAAATTAGGTGATGACAGTGATGGTATTAAAATACTTACGGTTATGCTTATATGTGCATTGGAGTCATACAAGGAATATGAAAAAATGGGTATAAGCAAAGAAATATTTAAAGACACAATGAAATTTTGCACACGTTTTATTAATGAACATTACAAAGTATATGGTGTATATGCTTTTACGTGGGCATGGTGGTTCCCAAGACAATTATCACTCCGTGAGTTTAGAATAGATGCACTTGAATACGAGATGATATATGAAAACGGTGAAAAGTTAATCAATATACATATACCGGAAGATGCTGATTTAAGCACAGACAGCATTATTAAATCATACAAAAAAGCAAGAACATTTTTTGATAAATATTTTAAAGAATACAGCAATGCACCTATGGTTTGTTTTTCGTGGCTGTTATCGCCTGTACTTGAAGATATGCTGCCCGAATATTCTAATATAATGAATTTTAGAAAGATGTTTAATATAGTCAAAACTGATGAAAAAAGCAATGACGGTATAAGGTGGATATACAGAAGAGAGGACATTCCCGCTAAAGATTTACCTGAAAGTACATCACTTCAGAAAAAAATGAAAGCACATCTTTTATCAGGTAATTTCACAGGTAATGGTTACGGGATATTATCAGAAGAGTATATAAAAGAATTAATAAATATACAAAGTATATAAAAATATCACAGAAACTGTAAAAAATTAACTATGCGCGACATTTTTGTTTAATAATGGCATAAAAATGTACTTTTAGAGATATAAAAATGTCACACATTAATGTGACATAGTATATTGATGACGAAATATAAATGCAGATATTGTAATTTTATGTCAAAACATTTATAATACAGATTGCCTGGTAAACAGGCAATTTAAACGGTTTAGCGGCACGGCTCTCTTTATGGGACCGTGCCGTTTTTATATTAAAATAAGAATTGTTTTTTATATCAAGCTGTGTTATAATAAATCGGAAAATGAGGAATTAGATTAAGAAAGTAGGCTGATACATGCAGTTTGATTTTAGTTTTTATAAGGGAAGAAAAGTTTTTGTAACAGGGCATACAGGGTTTATGGGATCGTGGCTTTGTAGGATACTTGTAAATTTAGGTGCAGATGTTACGGGATATGCGTTAACGCCTCCGACTGTACCGTCACTGTTTGAGTTAGCTCATATTAAAAATGATATTAATTCAGTAATCGGTGATATAAGGGATTTTGATAGATTAAAAACTGTATTTGACGAAACACAGCCTGAAATTGTATTTCATCTTGCAGCACAGCCAATAGTGCGTGAGGGATATAAAAATCCGGCTGTTACCTATGAAACGAATGTCATGGGTACTGTTAATATACTTGAGTGTATACGAACTTCAAACTGTGTAAAGTCGTTTATTAATGTTACTACTGATAAGGTATATAAAAACAGGGAATGGCAGTGGGGATACCGTGAAAATGAAGAATTAAACGGATTTGACCCTTACTCCAATTCAAAATCTTGTTCTGAACTTGTAACTCAAAGTTATAAAGATTCTTTTTTAAATACCAAAGGGATTGCCGTTTCAACTATGCGAGTCGGAAATATAATAGGCGGCGGTGATTTTGCAAAGGAACGTATTATTCCTGATTGTGTGAGAGCAGCAATAGGTGGAAAAGATATTGTTATAAGAAATCCTATATCCATAAGACCGTATCAACATGTTTTAGAAGCGGTATACGTATATTTAATGATATGTGCAATGCAGTATGATAATGTAAAGTATGCAAATTCCTATAATGTAGGCCCTGATGACGACAGCTGTATACCGACAGGTTTATTAGCAGATTTATTTGTAAAGTACTGGGACAGTGATATAAAGTGGGTAAAAGGTAACAGTGACGGTCCACACGAAGCGAATATATTAAAACTTGACTGTTCTTTGCTCAAATCAACTTTGGGCTGGAAAAAGATATGGAACATAGAAAAAACAGTTAAAAAAACTGTTGAATGGTATAAATGTTATATTCAAAACGGTGATGTAAAAAAGGAAATGGACAGACAAATTACAGATTATATTGAAGATATAAAAAGACACATCTGTTAAAATAATAAATAATATTAACAAAATGTAAATTGTTAGCACTCTTCCTTAAAGAGTGCTAATCTTGTATTGACAAATGGTTATTAAGGTATTAATATATAGGTAAGAACATTAATTTTAGGAGTGATTATATATGGCAAAGGGTAATATTTCAGTAGATAGTGAAAATCTTTTCCCTATTATAAAGAAGTGGCTGTATTCAGATAAGGATATATTTTTAAGAGAGCTTGTTTCAAACGGCTGTGACGCTGTGACAAAGCTTAAAAAGTTAGCAGGCATAGGAGAAGCTAACATAGGTGACGATGAAAAATTTAATGTTACCGTTACTATTTTAAAGGAGCAAAAAAAGCTTGTAATAAGTGATAATGGTATCGGTATGACTGCCGAAGAAATAGACAAGTACATTAATCAAATTGCATTTTCAGGAGCAAGTGACTTCTTGGCAAAATACAAGGAAGAAGATGATAAAGGAACACAGATAATCGGTCATTTCGGACTTGGTTTTTACAGTGCATTTATGGTTTCTGACAGTGTGGAAATAGATTCCCTGTCATATAAAGAGGGCGAGAAGGCAGCAAAATGGACATGTGACGGCAGTATGGAATTTGAGATTACTGACGGTGAAAGAACAACACGAGGTACAACCATTACTCTAAATATAGCAGAGGACAGCGAGGAATTTTTGGAAGAAAATACAATTCGCAGTATTCTTCATAAATACTGTTCATTCTTGCCGATTGAGGTATATGTTGAAGTACCATCGGACAAAAAAGATGATGAAAGTGAAGAAAAAACAGAGCCTAAGCCGATAAATAATACAAATCCGTTGTGGATGAAAAAGCCGTCAGAGTGTAGTGATGAGGATTACAAGGAATTTTACAGAAACGTATTTATGGACTTTAATGAACCGCTGTTTTGGATTCATTTGAATGTTGATTATCCGTTTAATTTAAAGGGTATATTGTATTTCCCTAAAATTAATCACGAGTTTGCAGGTCAAGAGGGACAAATTAAATTATACAACAACCAAGTATTTGTAGCGGATAATGTAAAAGAAGTTATTCCTGAATTTTTGATGCTTTTAAAGGGAGTAATTGATTGTCCTGATTTGCCGCTTAATGTGTCAAGAAGCTTTTTACAAAATGATGGATATGTAAAAAAGATTTCAGCACATATTACGAAAAAGGTTGCGGACAAACTTACAAGTCTTTATAAAAATGAAAAAGAAAGTTACGAAAAATATTGGGAAGATATTAATGTATTTATAAAGTACGGATGTTTAAGAGATGAAAAATTCTATGATAGAGTAAAAGATATTATTATCTATAAGGATTTATCTGATAAGTATGTGACTTTGGACGAGTATTTAGAAGGTAAGGAAGAAAAGGTTGTCTACTATGTTTCTGATGAAAAACAGCAATCTCAATATATCAATATGCTTAAAAATCAGGGACTTAATGCTGTAATCTTGCCGACAATGATGGATACACATTTTATTTCGTTTGTTGAAATGAAGCAGGCAGGTGTTACATTTAAGAGAATAGATTCAGCAATAAGCGACATAGCTGAAACTAATGAAAATGGCGATGAAAAGCAGAATGAAAAGCTTATTGAAAAATTTAAAAATGAGATTAATGATGAAAGCTTAAAAATAGAAGTTCAGTCACTTAAAGATGAAAGTATCCCGGCAGTTATACTTCTTGGCGAGCAATCAAGACGTATGCAGGAAATGTATCGTTCATACGGTCAGCAGATGGCGGGCATGGCTGATATGTTTAAGGACGAGTTTACTCTTGTACTAAATTCAAACAACAGTCTTATTAAAAAGATTGATACATTACCTGAAGAAGAAGCAAATCTTGTTATAGACCATGTTTATGACTTGGCGAAAATCAGTCACAGTCCTCTTCCGGCAGAGCAGATGACTAAGTTTATTGAGCGTTCAAATAAATTGCTTGAAAGACTGTTTTAATAAAAAAGCGGCGGTAAATTAAAATTACCGCCCTTTTATGTATAGTTTACAGGCAAAAAATCCTTTAAATTTGACAATATCAAAAAATTTTAGTATAATATATAATACTAAATAGGAATGTAACATTTGAGATATTGATAAAGAAAGGAAAATCACAATGAAAAAAATAATTTCAGCCCTGCTTACTGCGGTGATGCTGTGTATGATGTGTGTGCCAAACTCCTTTGCGGCGGAGAGTTGGAGAGAAGCATTTGTTACACGTATAATGAAACTTATGTCATCAGATCCTACATATAATGAGGTAGTTATAACAGACCTTGACAGAGACGGAATACCTGAGGCATTTATAATGCGTGACGGTTTAAACGGCGGTATAAGTGCAGGGTTTACAATGAGCGGCAATACTATTTCAAATATAGAGGTGCCAAGTAATATAATAGGTTCTTGTTTGAAGGATATAACTGTTTATGATAAAGACGGAAGATATATATTTGTGGGAAAAGAGATTCCACGTTATACTTCTGAAATCAATTATTACAAATTGATGTTTGACGGTGAAAAGCTTACAGTAGAAAGGATTTTAAAATCCTATGTAAGTGCATATCCAACTATTCCATACGTGGATATGTGGGGAAATGATTTCTTAACAAGCGGGTATCCAAACAGAACAAAGATAAAACAGTTCATAGACGGATATAACGGAATGAATTCTCTTACAGCAACAAACTCAAACGTTAAATTGGTAGTTGACGGTCAGGAAGTCGAAGTTTCGGGATATACCGTAAATGACTCAAACTACTATAAAATAAGAGATATAGCAATGGTTTTAAGAACCACTGATTCAAAATTTAACGTTGAGTGGGATGAAACACTAAGTGCAGTATCTGTAACAACAGGTGAAAAATACGAAATAATAGGCGGAGAACTTAGTGAAGACGATGGTTCTTCATTAAATGTGGAACAGAATAGTGCTCCAATATATGTTGATGGTGAAGAACATGAATTTTTATCCTACAATATAAACGGAAGTACATATTTTAAAATAAGAGATATTGGTGATATGGCAGGTTTTGGTGTTGATTGGGACGGCGATACACAAACTGTTGTAATAAGAACTAAATAAAAAAAGTATCAGCAGATAATTTAATTGTCTGCTGATACTTTTTGCGGATAATAAACTATCTTCTATTTTACGGAGGAATACAAATGACAATCTATGAAATTATTCTTATAGGTATAGCACTTAGTATGGATGCCTTTGCAGTCTGTATTGCAGGTTCAATGGTATATACAAATATGACGGGAGCAAGAAAGCTGTCTATGCCGGTAGCCTTTGGGTTATTTCAGGGACTTATGCCTATTTTAGGATATTATCTTGGAAGTCTTTTTTCATCATTTATTCAGCAGTGGTCAGGACCTATTTCACTTATAATACTTGGAATTATAGGTATAAATATGATTCGTGAAGGATTGTCTGATGACGACGAAGCGGCGGAAACAAAAAAAATGACATTTACTGTACTTATTGTTCAGGCAATAGCAACAAGTATAGACGCTTTTGCGGTTGGTGTATCATTTGCGGCAAGCGGTGCTGATATATGGTTTAGCAGTCCGATAATTGCAGTAACTACTTTTGTACTTAGCATAATTGCAGTATTTCTTGGTGTTAAAGCAGGAGAAAAATTAGGTAGTAAGGCTGAAATATTAGGTGGAATTATTTTGGTGGTTATAGGTATTAAAGCGTTATTCTAATCAGGGGGTATTAGGCATGAGGAATATACGTAGAAAATTGTGTATATTGATGACTGTATTTTTTGCAGTAGGCTTTTTCGTGCCTAAAAATAATTTTAATACTGAAAATATGGCAGCGGCAACCGAAACTGTCGAAACTGAAAGTATGCCGGCAGGAAGTAAAGTATTTTTAGGCGGCGGTGAACGATATGCGGCACACAGGGGTTATTCAAATTATGCACCGGAAAACAGTATTGCCGCATTTGAATTTGCCGGTGAAATGGGTTTTTGGGGTATAGAAACAGATTTTTACCAGACGGCAGACGGGCAGTTTATATGTTTGCATGACGAAACACTTGACAGAACAACTGACGGTACAGGTAAGCCCGGTGATTATACCCTTGAACAGCTTATGCAGTTTAATATTGACAGCGGAAATTACATAGAAACAACTGAAAATTTAAAAATACCTACTATGACAGAATATCTTGAAATATGTAAAAAATATGGTTGTGTGGCAGTAGCGGAAATTAAGGGTGTAAGTGATTATGATAGCTTTTTAAATACCATAGTTTCTTCCGGAATGGAGGAAATGACGATTATCACAGGTACACTTGATGATATTAAGGAAATACGTGCAAGAAACAGCGTTATACCTGTTATGACAATAGGATATACACCGGCACCGTATACTGATAATTTAAACAAAATAACAGAGATTTCGGAGAATAGGGGAATACTGTATAATTATCCGCAGGTGGATAAAGCAGCGGTAGATATACTGCATAGTCAAGGCATTTACTGCGGAGTGTGGTCGGTAGACGATGAGGAAACGGCAGAAAAATATACAGAGTACGGCGTTGATTTTATAGTTACAAACGAAATCCCTGCAAGACTTAATCACATGATAAATGAAAACGAATAAAAACGGCATAATGCCGTTTTTTATTTGCAAGATACACAGTTTTTTATCTTTACATTACAGGTTGTATATGGTATAATTTTAGTATTAAAATAAAATAGAAAAGGAGAGAAGAAAATGGGAAAGACTAAGGGCGGCTTTACACTTCCGGGCGAGAGCGGATATGAAAAGCTAACACTTGAAATGGCAGAAAAGTGGGGTGCCGATGTTATCAGAGATTCAGACGGTACAGAGCTTTCACCTGAAATTATAAATGCCGGTTACGGTATTTACTCAACAATTTGTATTATTCGTGACCATAACGCATGGGCAAAGGAAAATATGGATAAACTGCAGCAGTCATTCCTTATGACAGAGCCTGTTGTTGCTGAAAGTGACAGCGTTAAAATTGACATTATGAAGGACTTTTTCAATGAGCAGTTTAAGATTAATGACAGTGATGAATCAAAAGCATACTGGCAGGTATTTGACAGAACTACAAATGAGGAGATTAAGGACTGGTCATACGATAACGGAGTTGTAACAGTAAATGGCGTTACACCTTGGCATAAATATACAGTAAACTTCCTTGCATATAGAATTTGGGAAGAAATCTCAATGTATAATCATACAACAAACAACTGGGACAAGGAACATTTAATGCAGATTGACCCACGTTATCCTGAAACACAGCAGTATATGCTTGATTGGATGAAGAACTGGTGTGAAACACATCCTGCAACAACTGTTGTACGTTTTACATCAATGTTCTATAACTTCGTATGGATTTGGGGTTCAAATGAAAGAAAGAGAGAGTTATTCTCTGATTGGGCATCATACGATTTTACAGTATCACCTCTTGCTCTAAAGCAGTTTGAAGAAAAGTATGGTTATGCACTTACTTCAGAAGACTTTATAAATAAAGGTAATCTTCATGCAACACATATTGTATGTGACAAGAAAAAGCTTGACTGGATGGAGTTTATACATGATTTTGTTGTAGACTTCGGTAAGAAGCTTGTTGACCTTGTTCATGATTACGGTAAAAAAGCATACGTATTCTATGATGATTCATGGGTAGGCGTTGAGCCGTGGGGCAAGAGATTTAAGGACTTTGGTTTCGACGGACTTATTAAGTGCGTATTTAACGGTTTTGAAGCAAGACTTTGTGCAGGTGTTGACGCAGTTGACACACACGAAATCAGACTTCATCCATATTTGTTCCCTGTAGGTCTTGGCGGTGCTCCTACATTTATGGAAGGCGGAAATCCAACACTTGAAGCTAAGGGCTATTGGAAGAATGTAAGACGTGCACTTCTTCGTGCTCCTATCGACAGAATAGGTCTTGGCGGTTACCTTTCACTTACATTGCCATTCCCTGATTTTAATGACTATATCGAAAAGATTGCAGATGAGTTCAGAGAAATAAAGGAATTCCACAAGGCAGGTAAGCCTTACGTATTAAAGCCGAGAGTAGCTGTTCTTACTTTCTGGGGCAAACTACGTTCATGGACATGTTCAGGTCACTATCATGAACATCCGGAAGTTGATTTAATCAACGTAATAGAAGCACTTTCAGGTATGCCACTTGATGTAGATTTCATAAGCTTTGATGATGTTAAGGAAAAGGGACTTGATAATTACAATGTTGTTATCAATGCCGGTTTTGCAGGCAGTGCATGGTCAGGCGGAGATGAGTGGAAAGATGAAAGTGTTGTTACTAAGATTACTGAATGGGTTGCAAAGGGCGGTGCGTTTATAGGTATTAACGAACCTTCTGCAACATGCGGTTATGACACATTCTTCCGTATGGCACATGTTCTTGGTGTAAGCGAAGATACAGGTGCAAGAATTTGTCACGGTAAGTTTAATTTTGATGTTGAAAACAATGATGCAATCGTAGATGGTACAGTTGTTAAGGGTAAAGATAAGATATACCTTACAGATGCAGATACAAAGGTTCTTGTATCAGACGGTGATATGCCGGCTGTAACAGCACATAAGTTTGGTAATGGTATGGGTGTTTATATGTCAAGCTTTAAGCATGGCGAAATAAACAACAGAACACTTCTTAACCTTATCCTTATGGCAGCAGGTGAAAGTGCAGACCAAAATTATCTTACAGATAATGTTTATACAGAATGCTGCTACTATCCTGAAGGTAAACAGCTTGTTGTAATAAACAATGACGATAAGGAACAGACAGCAAACATAAAGACAGAAAACGGTGTTAAAACAGTAACACTTGGTGCATTTGATACTGAAATAGTTCAGCTTTAATTAAAAAAATAAACGGGCGGCTGCGATTTTATTATTGCAGCCGCCCCTTTTTTTCAGAATAAAAAACTACTGCAAATGAATGTAAAAAATGCTTATTTGCAGTAGTTTAACATAACTATTGTAAAATTATTATATATTGATTTTTAAAGCCCTATAACTTTGTAGTCACAAAGTGGACACATTTTTTCGTCCCATATCATAAGTTTAGTGCTGTTTCCATCTTCAAGAAATTCGACGGGAAGAAAATTATCTCCCACATTCAATTCAATATCTTCTTTTTGGAAGTCAATAAGCACACCGTTTATATCATAGCATGCAATAATAAAATCTACACTTATAGCTTTAGGTGAATTTATTGTCGCTGTGCCGTTATTATAGCTCATAGATATATCGCCAAAATTTAGACCGCTATAGTTATAATACATTGTTGCATTGTTCAAGTCGGAATTGTCTGTTGCTATGCCAATAGAATGCCATTGCTCCTCAGAGCCTTCGTAGTATACAGTTAGCGGTCTGCAATAATAAAACGCAGCTTTGCCTATAGATGTAACACTGAGAGGTATTTCTGCACTTTGTAAATTGGTGCACCAAGCAAATGCGTGATTACCTATTGTTTTAACGCTGCTTGGGATAATGTATTTTCCTGTTTTCCCGCCGGGATATTTAACAAGCGTTGTTACTGATTTGTCAAATAATACTCCATTAATTGATGAATACACTTCATTATCCTCTGCAACATTTATGGCTGTCAAGTTACGGCAGTAATAAAACATAAAATCACCTATTGATGTGACACTGTTTGGTATTGTTACGCTTGTCAAACTGTTACAGCCATAAAATGCACGTTCACCTATTGTCGTAACTGTATCTGGGATGATGTAGTCTATTGATTCCCTACCAGGTGGAAATTGAATTAATTCTGTAGCTGATTTATTAAACAATATACCATCAATTGACATATATACATTATTATCTTCTGCAACGGTTATGCTTGTCAAGCTGGAACAATTATCAAACACATAATCACCTATTGTTTTAACGCTGTTAGGTATATTTATACTGGTCAAACTACGGCAGTCACTAAACACAAAATCACCTATTGATGTGACATTGTTTGGTATTGTTATGTTTGCTAAGTCATAACAGTTTCTAAAAGCACCTTCACCTATTGATGTGACACCGTCTGGTATTGTTACGCTTGTTACATTGCAATAATAAAACGCAATGTTTCCTATTGATGTAACTCCGTTTTGTATATTTATTGTTTTTATATTATTTCTTTCCGCATACCATGGTGCATTTTCAGTGTAATGATAATCTTTCATATCACCTGTACCGCTTATAGTAAGAGTACCTTTATCGTCCAAAGTCCATATGAGATTTTCTCCGCACGTACCGCTTGTTTCAGCATGTGAAATTATAGGGGTAAATGATATGGTCATTACCATTACTAATAATAAACTTAAAATTCTTTTATTCATAAGTGTGTTCTCCTTTTCGTCATAAATGTTTGGAAAAACTTACGAAAGTTTTATATATCTGCTGTTTTTACCGATTCAAATTCTTCAATAACTTCCTTTGACGGAGCTTTTGTTGCAAGTGACACTATGAATATAAGTGCTAAAGAAACGATAAATCCAGGTATAATTTCGTATGTGGTAAATATAGTCGGTATATTTTCACCCCAGATTGCCGCAGGAACGTATGCCCAAAGAAGTGCAACGGCACCGCCTGATATAACACCGGCTAAAGCACCCTTTTCGTTGCAGCGTTTCCAGAATAAGCTGCAAAGGATAACAGGACCGAATGCAGCACCGAAACCTGCCCAAGCATGAGCAACGATTTCAAATACAGATGAGTTAGGGTCAAGTGCAAGCAGACAAGCAATAACTGCTATTACAAGTATTGTTATACGGCTTACATTAAGAAGTGTTTTTTCAGAAGCATTCTTGTTGAAAATTGTATTGTATATATCTGATGAGAATGATGATGACGCAACAAGAAGCTGTGAGTCAGCTGTTGACATTATAGCCGCAAGTACAGCTGATAGGAATATACCTGCAATGATAGTCGGGAACATATGCTGCACAAGTACCATAAATACTTTTTCAGAGTCAAGAAGCATTCCGTTTGCATCAAGAATACCGTCTGCAAGCTGACCAGATGCCATCATTTCCTTTAAGAATGGATTAGCAAGCATACCTACAAGAACTGCCATTGCAAGGCTTATAATAACCCATACCATTGCAATACGTCTTGCCGGCTTTATTTCTTTAGAGCTCTTAATAGCCATAAATCTTGTAAGAATATGCGGCTGACCGAAATAACCAAGTCCCCATGCAATAGCACTTACAATACTCATTGCACCAAAGCCCTTAGTAACACCAAGTGAAACATTACCAAGTTCTGACCACTCAAATCCTGAACCATTAAGTTCCTTAAACATTACGCATGGAACAATTACTATTGCGACAAACATTAAAAGTCCTTGGAAAAGGTCTGTCCAGCAAACAGCCTTAAAACCTCCAAGGAATGTATATGCTGTAACAACAAATACACTAAGTATAAGTGCCGGGAAGTAGCCCATACCAAATATATAGTCAAACAACTTTGCACCGGCTGCAAACATTGATGAGGTATAAACCGTAAAGAAAATCAAAATGAATAATGCTGAGAATATTCTTAAAACACTTGATTTTGATTTAAAGCGGTTTTGAAGAAAGTCAGGAATAGTGATTGAATTACCGGCAATTTGTGTATATTTTCTAAGGGGTTTTGCCACTATAAGCCAGTTTAAATATGTACCAAGTGCAAGTCCTATTGCTGTCCATATAGCTTCGGTTGTACCAACGCCAAGTAAGTATGCCGTACCGGGAAGACCCATAAGAAGCCAGCCGCTCATGTCAGATGCCTGTGCACTCATTGATGTTACCCAAACATTCATTCCTCTGTCACCGAGGATATAATCGGCATGTGTGGTGTTCTTTTTGTAGAATACAAATCCCACCATAATCATTGAAATAAGATACAGCAGCAATACAATGCCCTGTATGATGCTTTGTGATGTCATTTTATATACCTCTCCTTTAAAAATAATACACCTATTATATCAAAAAACAGCCTTTTTTGCAAGCTTTAGACAAAATAAACAGCCGATAAACAATTAAAATTGTCTATCGGCTGTTTAAATATTAAAGAAAATTTAAACTAATTATTGCAAAACCTTTGCAGATTCTATCCACTGTGCAGCTTGCTCATCAGAAGCATTTTCTACACCAGAACCTATTGCTATCAGCTGTTCGTTTCCATTCCAGTAAAGTTCTTTTGAAAAACTTTCAAGTACAGCTCTTACAGGGACAACGGTTCTGCCTGTGTCACCTGTAATATGAGCAGGTGCATCACGTGGTTTTTCTTCGCCGTTTACTGCAAATACTGCAGTATCAAGTGTCATTTTTACAAC
>CALXQE010000020.1 GCA_944390495.1 uncultured Clostridia bacterium | reverse complement strand
AATTGTTTCTAATATCTCACAGGGTACAAGTCCTGTCAAATTTCCATGAAAGTGTGCCAGTTCCTTTACCATACTCGAACTTATATACGAATATTTAGTATTGGTCATCATAAATACAGTTTCACATTCCGGATTTAGAGTTTTGTTCAAAAGTGCCATTTGAAACTCATATTCAAAATCAGCCACAGTCCTTAAACCTTTGACTATTACCTCTGCATCTTTGCTCTTGGCAAAATCTACAAGTAACCCCGCAAAAGTATCAACCTCTACATTTTTTATATGATTCGTAACTTTACGAATCATTTCTACCCTTTCCTCAGCAGAAAAGAGCGGTTTTTTGTTCCCGTTACTTAAAACTCCGACAACAAGCTTGTCATATATTTTACTTGCCCTTTCTATTATGTCAAGATGACCGTTAGTTATCGGATCAAAGCTTCCGGGATAAACTGCTATCCTCATTTATTATCTTCCTTACCCCGTTTTTGATTTTCTGTAAACTGTTATATATGTCCTTCCATACTTCTTATTCCGGTAAATTTCAAGTCCATTAAATTCACCGTTAAAATCAGTATCATCGCTTTCAAGTACAATAATCCCATCATCACTTAGTAAATCATTTTTTATTATAGCATCAAGTGAAGGTTCAATAAGGTTTTTATTGTACGGAGGATCAAGAAAAATTATATCAAATTTCTCTTTTGTCTGCTTAGCGTATTCAAAACAGGACATATTAAGTATTTCACAGAAATCAGAAAATCTAAGAGCTTCCACATTCTTCCTGATAATATCAATCGAACGTTTGTCCTTATCTATACATACAGCCTTTGCTGCTCCTCTCGAAACAGCCTCAAAGCTTAATGCACCGCTTCCGGCAAACATATCAAGGCAAACCGCATCCGGAACAAACGTCTGAATAATATTAAATATTGATTCTTTAACTCTGTCCGTTGTAGGTCTTATGTCATCACCTTCAAATTCTAAAAGCTTATGACCTCGCCTCATGCCTGATATTATCCTCATGCGTAACCCTCCAATATATCTCTTATATTTTATCCTAAATTCTTTTAAAGGTCAACAATGTTACTGTTTTTTTGGGTAATTTACATAAAATATCAATAGTTCTGTAAAGTTTTTGATACATTAACATATTAATCTTCAATATCTTCGGTGAAATCAGGGATATTTATACCTCTTACATATTCATTATTTGCTAATGGCTGTTTTTCCATTTCAGGGCCTATATAGAAACTTGTCTGTGTACACTGATTGTATGCTGTATTTTGGAATGCAACACTTAAACGATATACACTATCGTGCATAAATGTATAGAACTTATGATCAGTAAGCTCAGTTGTAGTATATATACGAAGCTCTGTATCGTCTTCATTTCTCCATACAGCCTCTTCTCTCCAGTCACCCAATATATCAGCCTGTATACAAGGTGTACCTTTTTTCCAGTTATTTGAAAGTGTACCCTTTGGATCAAGTATTGTCACAAGCTTATTATTCTCATAATCCCACTTATATATTTTAGGATATCCTACACTCTTTTCATCATCAAACTCATGGTCAAGAAGTTCTCTTATAAGGTCTCCGTCCCACCAAATTGCAAAGTTTATTGACTTAGGACCTACATCGTGTATGAGCTCACCTTCCATTGTGTATATACCGTCGTCCATTACCCAGCATTGATTACCAACGTATCTTGGGTCTATCTTTGCACAAAGTCCTCTCGTCGTATCTCTTCCGGTAAATTTACCCCACTTTATTTCTCCTGTTGCAGGGTCACGAACTTCAAAACCATATTCAGCACCTGCGTGTTCATGTATTTGGAAGAAATCAAGATTTGGCGTATTAGGAGTAAAATTACCAAGATTCATACAGTCACCATGTTCAAGTCCTGTTGAATACATACCGCTGCCGTCATGGTCAACTGCCATAGCTCCGTATACAATTTCATCAAGTCCGTCTCCATCAACATCTCCTACACCAAGATTATGGTTACCCTGATTTGTATATTCAATATTTTGGTATTTATTTGCTAAAAATTTCCAACGTTTTACAAGTTTGTTGTCAATTACATCATACGCAACAAGAACTGTCGGACAGCCATGGTCATAATATCCTCTGCACATTACAACGCTTGGATTTTCACCGTCAAGATATGCTACGCAAGCTAAGAAACGGTCAACTCTGTTACCCCATGAGTCACCCCATTCTGCAACATTTCCTCTTGGAGGATCATAGTCAACTGTATCCATTATTTCACCGGTTTCACCGTTAAACAGTGTTAAATATTCTGGGCCTTCAAGTATGAATCCGTCTTTATTTCTGTAATCTGCATCTTTATCGCCTATCACATTTCCAACGCCGTCAACAGTTCCGTCTGCAGTTTTGCACACCATTTCTGCCTTACCGTCATTGTTGAAGTCATATACCATAAACTGTGTATAGTGAGAACCGCTTCTTATATTCTTACCAAGATTAATTCTCCAAAGTTTTCTGCCGTCAAGTTTATACGCATCTATTATACATTCACCTGTATGTCCCTTATGTGAATTATCCTTACCGTTTGCATCCCAACGAAGAATAATCTCATACTCACCGTCACCGTCAAGGTCAGCTACAGATGCGTCATTTGCAGTATACGGATATGACGTACCGAATGGGTCTACATAGTTGTCAGGCTTATCAAGCGGTATTGAAATATACGGTGCATTTACAACCTTAACTGTTGCACCTGTCTTTTCAGCCTTGTTTCCCTTAACAGCCTTAATAGTATAAACATCTTCAGGTTTTCCGTCTTTATCAAGATAGTTTGTAGAATCTGTTATAACACCTGTTATTTTATTACCGTTTCTTTCTACGATAAAGTTTATATCCTGTTCGTATTCGTATGCGTTAAGTCTCCAGCTTAGGAAAACACCGTTTTCTGTCATCATTGCAACGGCACCTCTTCCCAAAGTTTCCATTTTACGCTTCTTTGGCTTGGCCTCCATATCTATTGTGACCTCTGATCTTTTTGTTATTCCGCTTGTTGTTACAGCTTCAACAGCATATACAAACGGTACATTAGTTATAACTTTATCATCAATAAACTTGTTTTCCTCTGTTTTTCCTATGTACTTATAAGGACCGTATGGTGCCTTTTGATAAATATTATACCAAACAGCTTCCCTAACTTCATTCCATACAAGAGTTACAGAATTGCTTGTTTCTCTTGCATCAAGTCCTGTTATTTCTTCTTTAACTTCATCTCCGTCAACAACGTCAATCATAACAGTCATTTTACTGTCTGTGCAGAACTTATGTGAGTATAGTCCACATACAGTATATTCATGTCTTTGGCATAGCTCTACATCTTCATCAACAAATTCCTCTGTTATTACATCAACGACCTTTTCTATTTCGTTAATGTTAGGATTTCTTCTGCTCACTCTGTAGCCTATTACGCCTTCTGCCTTATCCCATGTTAGTTTTACTGACTGTTTATTACGTTTTGCTGTAATTTCACTTTTTATACCTGTCAATTCAATATTCTTTTTTTCTGCTATATCTATACTATTTAAAGTTGTATGCTTTCCCTTTTCAAATTCAAATACCATTTTACCGTCTGTTACAGTCACCGGGAATACCTGTTCCATAACGCTTCCGTCTGTTACCCATACGCCATGACGCTCACCGTTAACTTTATAGAAAGTCATTACGTCACCTTCATCAACATAGTCACCGGTAGAAACTCTTACCATGTATTCACCGTTTTCAATATCAACAGTAAAAGTGTTTCCTCCCATAAAAAGAAAGTCTCTGTTAAGTTCTTTTTCACCTACTTTTCTTTCTTCTGCCTGTGCTTCTTCTGACAAACCGTATCCAAGCTCACTTGTATATACAGTTTTTTCGGTAACTTTAGTATATCCATCCATTACCGGTTTTTTTCCGAAATCAAAACTTGCCTCTTTCATATTACTTAATCCTCTCTGTAAAATAAAAACAAATTTATACATTTTTATTATACACCAAAACAATTAATTAATAAAGTCTTTTTTTAATATTTTAATATTTTATTTACGCAAGTTCATCAAGACTTTTAAATACATACCCTTCATTTTTTGCATAATTTATTATATCCTCCAATGCACCTGCATTATCAGACGATACTGCATGCAAAAGCAATATTGCACCGTCATGAAGATATGGTGTTACCTGTGACAGAGCATATTCGCTTCCCTTTTGCATATTAATATCCCAATCTTTATATGCAAAACTCCATAGTATTGTTTTGTAGCCCATATCCTGTGCTGTATGGAGTACCTTTTCACTGTATTCCCCCTCCGGAGGACGCATGTAACTCATACTTATCCCATACAATTCCTGACACTTTTGATTTAATCCATCAAGTTCTGCTCGTACTGTTTCTTCTGTTTGCTCAGTAAGATTAGGATGATTCACAGTATGATTACCTACTATGTGACCGTCATCAATCATTCTTTGAACAAGCTCCTTTTGATTTTCAAGATATGGACCTGTAACAAAAAACGCAGCAGGAGTCGATGTCTTTTCAAGTACATCGAGTATTTTAGAAGTGTAACCGTTTTCGTAACCTTCGTCAAACGTTAAATAAAGTGTTTTGGGAGAATCTTCATCTATGTAATAACAATCATATTTGCTTAGCATTTCCTTTTGAGAATTCGGTACTTCCGGTGGTGTACCTTTCTTTCTAACAATCCCCCATCCTATCCCTTCACTGCTAAGCTGTGTTTGAGCTGTTTGCGCACCAGAAGTATTAACTGTTTCCGTCACTTGTGAACATGATGTAAGCAAAGCTGTACTTAAAAGTAAAATTAAAAATTTTTTCATCTGATTTCCTCCTTTTCATTTTGTTGTCATTTAGACATATATTGACATGTAAATATAAAAAATATGTTGAATTTTATTTATTTTTAGTATATAATAAGTATATATAAGTTTTTTAGGGGGTTCGTACTTTATGCCAACAGCCAGTGATTTTGAAAGCAGACGTCGTGAACGCAGACGCCGTGAACGTTTAAGAAAAAAACGTATTCGTGCAGTAATTATTTTGATTGCACTTATAGGTATAATCGCAGTAATATGCCTTGCTATTTCTACATGCAGTAAACCGGGAGAAAATACACCTCCTTCTGACAATACAATAACTGAAACTTCAGCTCCTGAAACCATTTCTCCGACTGTTGCTCCGGTATTTGAAAATTCTTTAAATATACCAAGTCCAACTGAAGAGAATAATCTTTTACAGATTATAGCTGATTCAGGTCAAAAAAAGCGTTGCTATTTAACCTTTGATGACGGTCCTACACAAAATATTACACCTCAAATCCTTGACACATTAAGACGTTATAACGCTAAAGCTACATTTTTCCAAGTAGGTTCACTCATAGATTCTAACCCTGACATGGCAAGACGAGTTTATGAAGAAGGTCATCTTATAGCAAATCACTCCTATGGACATAACTATGAAAAATTATATGCTTCAACTGATGCTTTTATTACAGAAATAGAACAATGTGAAACATCAATCAAAAACGTAATGAACGGAGAAGAACCATTTAAACTTATGCGTTTCCCGGGTGGTAGCTATAATGCGGGAGACCATGCTGCCATTAAACAAGATTGTAAGGAAGCACTAAAAGAACACGGGTTCTATTATATAGACTGGAACTCGTTAAATGGTGATGCTGAAGGAAAATCAAAAAATGCTGAGGAGTTACTTGAATATTTAAAGCAAACATCTGCCGGATACAATAATCTTATTGTTCTAATGCACGATGCTTCTTCAAAACAAGCAACAGCCGATGCACTTGGTCCTATTATTGAGTATCTTTCAAGTCAAGGATATACTTTCCATAGACTTGACGATATTGATTACCAAAACGCATCCTTATCCTCATCAACTCCGCAATCAAGTACATCTCCATCAAGCTCGTCAAATGTGGAAACTGAATCACCAACAAATAGCACCCCTTCTACTGCACCTACAACAAATACAGAAGGTAACTCAGCTAACGAATCAGATAGTTCTTCAAATACAAGCAGTACATCTACTGCTGCACCAACTCCAGCTCAGTCTGCAACACAAAAACCATCTACTTCTTCAACAGGTGCAATAATAATACAGTAAGCTGCTAAAAGATATATTACAGACATCAACATTTCTGTTGATGTCTGTTTTTTATACAATTTATTAATAAAAAAAGAGATAAAACCTACTAAGTGATTTTATCCCTAATATTCTTAAAATCAATATAATAACTACTATTCTTCAAAAAGAGCCTTTGCAAAATCAGATGGGTTAAATTCCTGCAAATCGTCAATACCTTCTCCTACACCAACAAATTTTACTGGTAAATTTTGTTCCTTTGCAATTGATATTACTATTCCGCCTTTAGCTGTTCCGTCAAGCTTAGTTAACACTATGCCCGTAATATTTGCAGCCTCTGAAAACAACTTTGCCTGACTTACTGCATTCTGTCCTGTTGTTGCATCAAGTACAAGCAATGTTTCTTTATCACAGCCCGGCAACTCCCTTTCTATAACTCTGTTTATTTTAGCCAGTTCAGCCATAAGGTTTTTCTTATTGTGAAGACGTC
Organism: uncultured Clostridia bacterium; assembly: GCA_944390495.1. Lineage (GTDB taxonomy): Bacteria > Bacillota > Clostridia > UBA1381 > UBA1381 > Hominilimicola. The sequence continues at coordinate 25,055 of CALXQE010000020.1, read as the reverse complement.
CGGCTGTATCACATATCAAAACATCAGCACCTCGTGCTTTAGCTGCAGCACAAGCATCGAAAACAACAGCTGCCGGATCGCTGTTTTCCTGATGCTTTATAATGTCACAGCCGCTTCTTTGTGCCCATATATCAAGCTGATCTATTGCCGCAGCCCTAAATGTATCTGCTGCTGCAAGTAAAACTTTTTTACCCTGATCTTTATAGTGTGATGCAATTTTTCCAATACTTGTCGTTTTTCCAACACCATTAACTCCTATAACAAGTATAACTGATGGAACTGTTGATAGTTTCATTGCAGAATCTGTTTCTTCAAGTATCCCGCTTATAATTTCCTTTAGCTCTTCCTTTACTACATTACCATCTGTTATATGTTTTTTCTTTACATTTTCGCGAAGTGTTTCTATTATATATTCAGATGTTTCTACTCCAATATCCGCAATAATAAGTGCCTCTTCAAGATTTTCAAAAAGTTCCTCATCAACTTTTACAAATACACTAAAAACATTGTTTACCTGCTTAGAAATTGATTCCCTTGTTTTTGTCAATCCCGACTTTAATTTTTCAAAAAATCCCATATATCATTCTCCTTAACTTACCATATCCTCCGCAACATCATCAATATGAAGCGAAAGTAATTTTGACACACCCTTTTCCTGCATAGTAACACCATACAAAATATTGGCAGCCTCCATAGTACCTCTTCGGTGTGTAATAATAATAAATTGTGTTTGTTCAATATAATTTTTCAAATAGGTAGCAAATCTTGATACATTAACGTCATCAAGTGCGGCATCAATCTCATCCAAAATGCAAAACGGTGCCGGTTTTACACGAAGTATTGAAAACAACAACGCAATAGCAATAAATGACTTTTCACCGCCTGAATACAAATTAATATTTTGTCTGCCCTTACCAGGAAGCTGTGCCTCTATTTCTATTCCGCTTTCTAAAGGATTACTCGGGTCAGATAAATACAATCTGCCTGTGCCGCCGCCAAATAGCTCCTCAAACACACTGCCAAAACTCTCGTTAATTTCAGCAAACTGTTTTTCAAAATGCTCTTCCATAAGTTCTTCCATAGAAGAAATAATCTCCTGCAAGTCATTTTTAGATTTGTCGAGATCCTTTTTCTGTTCAGTAAGGAAATTAAATCTTTCCTCTACTGCTTTATATTCCTCTATTGAATCTATATTTACACTTCCTAATCCTTTTATCTGTGATTTAAGTTCAGACAACCTTGAAAATGCTTCCTTTTCATTTTCTATTTCTGTTTTTATTTCAACCGCACCGCTGTAAGTAAGTTCATAATTCTCCCAAAGTTTACTTATAATATTTTCAGAACTTGTATTTATTTTTTCCTGCCTGTTTTCAAGTCTTGAAAGTTCCTGCTGTAATTTCAGCAGCTTATCTGTCAAGTCCTTATTTGAATTTTGTATATTTTGGAGCATTTCTACTATCCTTGACTTTGCTGCCGCTATTTCTGAAATTTCCCCTTTTATTTCTTCTGATTTTCTTTTTGTTTCTTCGGATAATCCCGTACGTTCATGGATAGCTCTATATAATCTGTCATTTTCAATACATATTCGTTCCTTGTCTGCTTCCTTATTTTTAATCTCCTGAATTGAACTATTTATATATTCTTTGTATTGTATAGCATTTTCTTTTAAAACTTTTATATCCTTTTCAAGTGATGCCAAAGCCATAGTTTTATCCATTATACTTCGTGATGCTGCTTCTTTTTCACTATCTATCGTATTAAGTTCTTTTGTAAGCTTTTCCGTTTTATCCTGTATCTGTGATGCTCCCTTTTCAAGCCCTCTTATACTTTGAAGAAGAATCGCTATTTCTTCTGATGACTCAGACAAATTCTTTTCTATCTGATCAAGCTCCACTTTATAGTTTTCTTCAGTATCACTTCCGGATTTTAATGTTTCTTCCAAATGCCTTTGTGTATTTTCCAGACGTAATATTTCATCCTCGTACTCTCTGACAAGAGGTATATACGATGAAAGCTGATTATTAATAATTTTTATGTCGTTTTCAACTTTTTGTTTTTCATCGTTTAAATCATCAATCTGTTTTGACAAATCCTTTATATCGGCAGTTAACTGTTTAATCTCCGCTGCCCTTGATAATATACCGCTCTGTTTATTTACGCTACCTCCTGACATTGAACCTCCGGCATTTAAAACATCACCTTTAAGTGTAACTACTTTAAATTTATAACCGAATTTGCGGCTCATTATAATAGCATTGTCTATACAGTCAACAACGACAACTCGTCCAAGCAAGCTTTTAAAAATTTCTTCATACTTGCTGTCGTGTTTAACAAGCTTACTGCCCAAACCAATATAGCCCTGCATTTCACTTATTTCTTTTACGTTATCTATTTCTCTTCCCTTGACCGAACTTACAGGCAAAAAAGTTGCTCGTCCTGAGTTCGTTTTTCTTAAATAGGAAATTGCAGCTTTGGCATCTTCTTCACTTTCAACTATGACATTTTGCATTGCTCCGCCAAGAGCAATTTCTATTGCTGTTACATACTTCATATCTACATCTATAAGCGATGAAACAGTGCCGTAAATTGAAAGTTTTTTTAGTTCTTGTGATGTTAGTACAGTTTTTACGCTTTTTGCATAACCTGCATAGTCATTCTCTAACCCCTCAAGTATTTTTTTCTTTGACATCTTTGAATTATAGTCTACGCTGATTTTTGAAAGAGTATTTTTTATATTTTCCTCATCTTGAGTTAATTTATCGATATTATATCTATGTTTCTGAACGGTACTCTTCATTTTTTCAAGTTTACCGCTCTTTTCATTTATATCATTTTTACATTTTTCAATATCATTTTTCGTGTTTGAAACACCTTCACGAAAACTTCTTATCTCTGCCTCAACAATTTCTTTTCTCTCAATAAAACTGTTTCTAAGAGTTTCAACACCTTTCATATGTGCCTTTTTTGAGGATATGGTATTTAGTTTTTCTACTCCCTTACGCCTTAAATCCTCTATTTCACTTGAAATACTATCACGCTTTGTCGTAATTTCATCCTGACTGCTTTTCATTGCATCAAATTCTTTAAGGATTTCTTCGGCAGACTTTTCTTTTTCGGCAATATCTTTGTTACATTTTTCAATGCTTTGTTCACGTTCTTTATTTTTATTTTTAATTGACTCTATTTCGTTGTCAATTCTTGAAATCATTGAATGATTATTTTTAATATTATTTTCAGAAATTGATATTTCATTTTGCATAATCATTATATTTGATTCCGACTCACGCAGCATATCATTTTTTTCTGAAATTTCTTTATCCCTTGCCTTACTTTCTTCATAAAGAGATGTAATTTTACGTTCCGTCTCCGTTTCTGTTTTTCTCATGTCTTCTAATTCTTCCTCTACACCTTTATGAAGCTTTACTGTTTCTTCTAAAGAACTCTTATTCTTATCTAAAGTAATAATGCTTAAATTAACATCAAGCTGTTTATATTCACCGTATAACGTCAAGTATTTCTTTGCCTTTTCAGATTGCCTTCTAAGCGGTGCTCTCTGGCTTTCAAGTTCTGTTGTAATATCATTGATTCTTACAAGATTCTCCTCGACACCCTTTAACTTTCTTTCAGCCTCTTCCTTACGGTATTTATATTTAGATACACCTGCCGCTTCCTCAAAAATACTTCTTCTATCCTCTGCCTTTGTTGAAAGTATCTGCGATACGTTTCCCTGTCCTATTATTGAGTAACCGTCACGTCCTAAACCGGTATCCATAAACAATTCATGTATGTCCTTTAGTCTGCAATTTGCGTGGTTTATCTGATATACACTTTCACCACTTCTAAAAAGCCGTCTTGTTACTACAACTTCATCAAATTCTATATCAAACATATGGGTACTGTTGTCAAGCACAAGACTAACCTCTGCAAAATTAACCGGTTTTCTTGTTTCCGTACCGGCAAAGATTACATCCTGCATATTTGAGCCTCTTAAAGATTTCGCACTCATCTCACCAATTACCCATCTGATAGCGTCAGATATATTACTTTTTCCACTGCCGTTAGGACCAACAACAGCCGTTGAACCTTCCACAAAGTCCAGCACCGTTTTATCTGCAAAGGATTTAAACCCTTGAAGTTCTAATCTTTTTAACAGCAATTACATCTTACCTCTCTTTTCCTTAGTTTTTCATCACCGTAAATATGAACATCTACATTAAGTTCGTTTTTTATTCTCTCTATATTTGAGCGTCTGTTTCCAACCGCCTTCGATATTTCCTTTGGATTAACAAATATATCTGCCTTTACTACGTTTTTACCGTTTAATCTATCCTTTATTATATCGAAATATATACTGCTTTCAACAAGTTCTCTAAAAGAACTGTGTACAGGTCCTGCAACCACACTTCCATTTTCGGAAATTTCATCTGTTGACTGCAAACCTATTCGTATAACATTAATATTTTCCTTTTCAAATTTTAACAGCAGTTTTTTTGCAAGTTCCACTGCTTCAGATAACGTTTGCGGAACATACTTTCCCCCATTATACATCTTTTCAAGAAATGTATCCTTTATTGTAAGCGTAGGATATATTCGTACTATATTAGGTTTTAATGCTATTATTTCATCAGCCGTATACAGTGACTTTTCATCTGTGTCTGACGGTAGTCCTGTCATCATTTGAAGTCCTAATGTAAACGGATACTTCTTTATCATGTTAACAGCTCTTATCACGTCTTCCCTTGTGTGTCCCCTGTTTGCAGCTTTAAGTACATCATTATCCATCGACTGCACGCCAAGTTCAATGGTTGTTGCCCCATGATTTTTTAAATTATCAAGTATTTCCTCTGTTATATAGTCAGGTCTTGTTGATAATCTAATACCGTCAATATCTCCGCTTTTAATATATTTTTGTGCTTCGGACAAAAGTTTAGTCTGTTCTTCAATAGGAATTCCTGTAAAACTTCCTCCAAAGAAAGCCGCTTCAATAATTCTGTTGTTTTTAGGCAGTGTTTTTAAATATTCCTCTATTATTCGTGAAACGTCTTCCCTCGTAACGTCAGTATGGATACCTGTTATACGCTTCTGATTACAAAACACACAATCAAAAGGACATCCTCTATGAGGCACAAATATTGGTATATTATATACTTTCATATTACTTACCTGCATTCTTTAAAGCTATATACGCCGCATTTTGTTCAGCTTCTTTTTTGCTTTTACCCTGTCCTTTATTTTGTGGTACATTATCTATAAGTACCTCAACTTCAAATACCTTGTTATGATCCTGTCCCGTTTCAGAAATAGTTCTATAAGTAACCTTTCCCTCATTACCCTTTTGATATGCCTCCTGAAGCATTGTTTTATAATCCTTATATCTATGTCCGGATATTGCATCATCTATTGCATCTTGCATAAGATTTATAGTCCAATTTCTTGCAATCTCCATACCGCCGTCAAGATAAATCGCTGCTAACACTGCCTCAAAGGCATCAGAAATAACAGATGCCCTATCTCTACCACCTGTCATTTCCTCTCCCTTACCTAAATGAACAAAGGTATTTAGCGAGATTTTTTTTGAAATATCAAATAATGACTGTTCACAGACAATTGATGCACGATATTTAGATAAAATCCCTTCATTAACACCTGGAAGATGTCTATATATATAATCACTTATTATAACGCTCAAAACAGAATCTCCCAAAAACTCTAATCGTTCATTACTTTCACATTTTCTTTCATTTGCATAAGAACTGTGTGTAAGTGCCTTTTCAAGAAGTTCCGGCTTTTTAAACGTATATCCAATTTTATCCTGCACATTTTCCATGTATAATTCCGCCTTTCAAATATGTGAACTGCTCCAAGAAGCGAAAATCTTCGCTTTTTGGAGCAATCCGCATAAATTATTTATAAATTTAAGCAAATCAGAGGGTGCCGTTAAGGCATCCTCTGACTGTTTATTATCAATCTATATATTTCTTCATTACTATTGTAGCGTTATGTCCGCCAAAACCAAGTGAATTTGACATTGCAACAGTAACTTCCTGCTCTCTGCCTTCATTTGGTACAATATCAAGATCACATTCAGGATCTGGATTTTGATAGTTTATAGTTGCAGGAATGTATCCTTCACTTATGGCAAGTGAACATACAATAGCCTCAACACCGCCGGCAGCACCAAGAAGATGTCCTGTCATTGATTTTGTTGAGCTGACTGCAACATTTTTAGCAGCCTCACCAAGCACTGATTTTATTGCTTGTGTTTCAAAGCTGTCATTATACTTTGTTGATGTACCATGAGCATTAATATATGTTACTTCCTGAGGCTTTATACCTGCATCTTGTATTGCAAGTTCCATAGCCTTTGCACCGCCTTCACCGCCTGGTATAGGACTTGTAATATGATATGCGTCATCTGTTGCACCGTAACCTACAAGTTCACAATAAATATGTGCTCCACGCTTTTTAGCATGTTCAAGTTCTTCAAGCACAACAAATCCGGCACCTTCACTTAAAACAAATCCGTCACGTTCTGCGTCAAAAGGTCTTGAAGCTGTTTGAGGATCATCGTTACGTGTTGACATAGCTTTCATACTGCAAAAACCTGCAAATGCAAGTTCATTAACAGCAGCTTCTGCACCGCCGGCTATAATAACATCATTATGACCATATTGAATATGTCTTAGAGCATCACCTATTGCATTTGTACTTGATGCACAAGCTGTAACAACATTCTCGTTTATACCTCTTGCATTAAACTTAATAGCAATCTGAGCAGCACCCATATTACCTATCATCATTGGTATAAAAAATGGGCTTACACGTCCTGGACCTTTATTTAAAAGTGCATTATGCTGTTCTACAAGTGTATCAATACCACCGATACCTGAACCTGTAATAACACCTACTCTCCAAGGATCCTCCTGCTCCATATCAATTTTGGCATCCTCTAAAGCCTCTGTCGCAGCTACAACAGCAAACTGAGTATATCTATCCATCTTACGTGCATCTTTCTTTTCGATACATACAGACGGGTCAAAATCCTTAACTTCTCCTGCAATTTGAGTTTTTAACTCTGATGCATCAAAGTGAGTAACCTTATCTATACCGCATTTTCCAGCCTTTATACCTTCCCAAAAAGATTTAACATCATTTCCGATAGGTGTAACGGCACCAAGTCCAGTTATAACAACTCTTCTCACCTGCTATACCTCCTATTTATCTCTAAAATCGTATATATATAAAATAAAATGATTATCTCCAAAAAAAGTTTCGTGCCTTGTATCAGTTTATCACCAACACAAGGCGCTACTCCTTTACAGCACAAATCGTCAATAAATTATTCATGACTTTTGATGTACTCAACTGCATCGCCCACTGTGCTGATCTTTTCTGCATCTTCATCAGGGATTTCAATATCAAATTCTGTTTCAAGACCCATGATAAGTTCAACAACGTCAAGTGAATCTGCACCTAGATCATCAACAAATGATGCTTCCATTGTTACTTCGTCCTCATCAACGCTAAGCTGGTCAACGATGACGTTTCTTACTCTTTCAAATTCCTCCATTATTCTCTTGCACCCCCTTTCGATGTTGTTTATATAAATTCATTATGAATTATATAGCTATTATATTACATAACAAGTCCGCCGTCAACATTTATTACTTGACCTGTCACATATTTTGACATATCTGAAGCCAAAAATGCAACAACATCAGCAATATTTTCTGTTTCACCGAACTTTCCAAGCGGAATAGCGTCAAAATACTTCTGCTTTACATCATCTGACAAAACATCAGTCATTGCAGAACGTATAAAACCAGGAGCAACTGCATTACATCTGATTCCTCTTGATGCAAATTCCTTTGCAGTTGTCTTAGTAAGACCTATAAGACCAGCCTTTGACGCAACATAGTTAGCCTGACCTGCATTACCCATAACGCCTACTATTGAAGCGATATTTACAATCGCACCGCTTCTTTGTTTCATCATCGGTCTTGCAACAGCCTTTATGCAGTTAAATGCACCTTTAAGGTTTATATCCATTACAAGATCCCAATCATCTTCTGACATTCTTATCATAAGACCGTCCCTTGTAATACCTGCATTATTAACAAATATATCAATCTTTCCGAATTTATCCATTGTTTCAGAAATAAGCTTTTCAACATCTTCCTTATTTCTTACATCGCCTTTAACGACTATACTGTCAACTCCCATAGCTTTAATTTCTTCACAAGTTACATCAGCATCAGTTGATGAAGGAATATCGTTTATAACAATGTTTGCACCGTATGATGCAAGCTTCATTGCAATAGCTTTTCCTATACCTCTTCCTGAGCCTGTGATTATAGCTACTTTTCCCTTTAACATATTCATACTCCCTTCTTCTTATGCATTTAGTCCTTCAAGTGTCTTTTCAAGTGATGCCATATCCTCAACATTAAATACTTTTACATCTCTTGAAATTTTCTTTATAAATCCGCTAAGTGCCTTACCCGGACCAACTTCAACGAATGTATCAACTCCGTCAGCTATCATTCTTCTGATAGTTTCTTCCCACTTCACAGATGAAGATACCTGCTTTATAAGAAGAGGTTTTATATCATCCTTAGACTGAACATAATCAGCAGTTACATTTGTAATAACAGGAATCTGCATATCCTTAACTTCTACATTCTCAAGTTCCTTTGCAAGTTTTTCACCTGCACCTACAAGCATTGCACAATGGAATGGTGCTGAAACAGGAAGCATTAGCGCTCTCTTTGCACCCTTTTCCTTGGCTATCTCACAACACTTTTCAACAGCTGCTACTTCCCCTGAAACAACAATTTGACCCGGACAGTTAAAGTTAGCCGGTGAACATATACCAATCTTTGATGCTTCATCACAACAAGCTATAACATCTTCCGGTGACAAAGCTATAATAGCAGCCATAGCACCCTTACCAACAGGTACTTCTTCCTGCATATACTTACCGCGTTTTTTTACAAGTCTTACACCGTCAGCAAATTCCATTGAACCTGACGCAATATGAGCGGTATATTCACCAAGACTTAATCCTGCAACAACATCAGGCTTTATACCCTTTTCCTGAAGAACACGAAGTGCAGCTACGCTCATTGTTACGATTGTCGGCTGTGTATTCTCTGTAATCATAAGAGTTTCACTGTCACCGTTCCAAATCATTTCTTTAATATTGAAACCAAGTGCTTCACTTGCTTCTTCAAATGTTTTATCTGCAACAGGGAAATTTTCTGCCAGTTCTTTACCCATACCAACAGCCTGTGCACCTTGACCTGCAAATACAAATGCTAATTTACCCATTCTCTTATTCTCCTTATCTAAGCTTTGATGTTATAGCTTCTATAACAGCCTCTGTACCATTAAAGTAACTCTTTATAATGTCTGCACATGGTTCTATTTTATCTACCATTGCCGCAGATTGTCCTGCCATAAGTGAACCCATCTGAACGTCGCCTTCTTCAAAAGCACGTCTTAATCCGCCTACACCAAGCTGCTCAATTTCTTCAAATGATGCACCGGCTTTTTCAAGCTTATCATATTCACGTGTAAGCTTATTTTTAAGTGCTCTTACAGGTGCTCCCGTACTTCTGCCTGTAACTACCGCATCTCTGTCCTTTGCCTTAATAACAGCCTGCTTATAGTTTTCATGTGCAATACACTCTGTTGAACAAATAAATCTTGTACCTACCTGTATGCCGTCTGCTCCAAGTGCAAATGCTGCAACCGCTCCTCTGCTGTCTGCTATTCCTCCGGCAGCAACTACCGGAATACTTACTGCATCTACCACCTGAGGTACAAGTACCATTGTTGTAAGCTCACCTATATGACCGCCTGCTTCAGTACCCTCTGCGATAATAGCATCAGCACCGTCTTTTTCCATCTTCTTTGCCATTGCTACGCTTGCAACAACCGGCATAATCTTAATTCCCGCTTCTTTTAGTGCTGCTATGTACTTACCCGGATTACCTGCTCCAGTTGCAACAACTGCCGGTTTCTCCTCAATAATAACCTGCATAACCTCGTCAACAAACGGTGACATCATCATAACATTTACACCAAATGGCTTGTCTGTAAGTGTTTTAGCCTTTTGAATCTGAGCTCTTACCACATCAGCCGGTGCATTTCCTGCTGCTATAAGACCAATACCGCCGCCGTTTGAAACTGCCGCAGCAAGTTCTGCTGTTGCAACCCATGCCATACCGCCCTGAATAATAGGGTATTCAATACCAAGTAACTCACACAATCTGGTTTTCATACTTATCTTCCTTTCTGTGCATTGCACACTCTATATATTAATTTAATTATTTACCATTCTATAAGTGCGGCACCCCAAGTAAGTCCGCCGCCGAAACCTACAAGAATTATTTTGTCACCCTTCTTTATTCTGCCTGCTTCAACTGCCTCTGAAAGTGCCACCGGAATACATGATGCTGATGTATTTCCGTATTTTTCAAGATTTAAAAATACTTTATCATCTGTTATTCCCATTCTTTTTATTGCACTTTCAACTATTCTGTAATTTGCCTGATGCGGTACAACAAGTGCTATATCGTCCCAAGTAAGACCTGCTTCCTTTAAAACTTTTTCACTTGCCTCTGCCATAGTCTTAACTGCAAACTTCATAACAGCCTGACCTGCCATCCAAAGAGTATCTTTTTTATGACTTATTCTCTTTTCAACTTCTTCTTCATCGTCTCTGTATGCAAGTGATGTAATTGCCATACCGCTGGCACCGTCAGCACCTATATCAGTTGCTATTATTCCTGTTTCCTCACTTGCACTTACAACTGCTGCACCTGCCGCATCACCAAAAAGAACACATGTTGCTCTGTCCTTATAATCCGTCGCCTTACTTAAAACGTCTGCACAAACTACAACAATATTTTTATATGTTCCTGTTTGTATAAACTTCTGTGCAATAGTAAGACCTGTTACAAATCCTGAACAAGCAGCATTAAAGTCAAAAGCTGCTGCATTTACGGCACCAAGATTAGCCTGAACCACACATGCACATGCGGGTGTGAAATAATCCGGTGTTACAGTTGCAAGAATAATAAGGTCAATATCTTCAGCTGTTAAACCTGCATTTTCAATCGCACGCTTTGAAGCAATCGTTGCCATATCCGTTGTGTACTCATTATCTGCTGAGATATGTCTTTCCTTTATTCCAGTACGCCTTATAATCCATTCGTCACTTGTATCAACAATGCTCTCCATGTATGCATTGTCATACACCTTTTCAGGAATATATCCACCTACACCGATTATCTTTGCATTAATCATTAATCTTCCCCTCCATGCCGTTTACATTCTTTACTATTTCTTCTATTACATTTGTTTCTACAAATTTTTTTGCCTGATATATAGCAGAAAATACTGCTTTTGCATCTGATGAACCATGTCCCTTTATCACAGGTTTCTTTGTCCCTAAAAGCGGTGCTCCGCCGTATTCACGGTAATCCATTGTTTGTTTGAACTCGTTAATACCGCTCATAACAAAAAGTGCACCAATTTTTGAAAATATATTTTTAAGGAATATACCTTTTATCTTCTGACTTACAACGTGTCCCATTCCTTCGACAGTCTTTAAAATAACATTTCCTACAAATCCGTCGCAAGTAATAACATCCGCCGTACCTTCCATTACATCACGACCTTCTATATTACCTATAAAATTAACAGGTGCATTTTTTAAAAGTGGGAATGTTTCCTTTGTAAGTTCGTCACCCTTACCTTCTTCTTCACCGTTAGACATAAGTCCAACTGTTGGGTTTTCTATTTCAAGTACGTTTTTCATATATATACTGCCCATAATACCAAATTGAACAAGATTTTCTGCTTTACAATTTGTATTGGCACCTGCATCAATAAGCATCTTAGGTCCTTTAGCACTTGGCAAAAGTGCTGCAAGGGCAGGTCTTAGTATTCCCTTTATTCTTCCTACAATCAAAAGTCCTGCTGCAAGAAGTGCTCCTGTATTACCCATTGACAGCATTGCATCGCCTTTACCGTCTTTTAGCATATTAGCAGCAACCACAACAGACGCATTCTTCTTTGTTCTCACTGCCTTTACAGGTTCTTCGTGGTTTGAAACAACATCATCAGCATCTTCTATTGTAATATCTTGACCGCTGTAATTATTCTTTTTTAATTCGTTCTCCAATACATCACGCTTACCTACAAGAATAATCTGTACACCCATCTCACTGACTGCCTTTACAGCAGCGGCAACCGGTGCCTGAGGTGCGTGATCTCCGCCCATTGCGTCAACTATTATTTTCATTATATTCCTCCGAATATTTACCGTCTGCTGCAATCAGACTGAATTTTCCTCTGAACACTTCATTCATATTCGCCTTTATAACAACACGAACAATAAAACCATTATCCTTTTCTCGCATAACTTCAGACTTTGCTATCAGTCTGTCGCCTGCATGAGCTTCGTGTACATATTTTACATTTGCTATTTTTACCAAAGCTGCTTTTGCATCAATTACATTTAATGCAAGATTTTCCGCAAAGGCATATATATATTGCCCCTTGACTATATCCGTTCCCTCAAAAACCATTGAGTCGTCTGTTTTTAAAACAGATATTCCGTCATGGAAAAGGTTTATATCAAGTACTTCTCCCGATGTTGGTGATGTACTCATTCTCCCTTCCTGTGCTGCGGATTTTACTCGCTCTCTGTACTCTGCAATTCCAAGCTCCGCTCTGTCAAAACGTATTGTGGATACACTCACATTACAAGCTTTCGCCAGCTCTTCATCTAATAAAAACGGATTCTGCTTGATTTTTTTCAGCAAATATTCATGACGCTGTTTTTTAAGTGCAGTTCTCGTCATAAAGAGCGCTCCTTTCTCCTGTTTCGACATTTTATGAATTAATATTAGTATCAGGTACTAAATCATTAACCTTATTGATTATATACTATCAATATAGGTATTGCAATATTTTCTTTAAAAATACCATAAACATTGTTAATATTGCTAAATTTTACACCTATTTTTATGTGCACTTTTACCTATTATACACAAAATATAGTGTCGATATTTGTTTTTGTGACCTGCTAATAACATCATATAGTTCAAAACATATTTTATTTGTTATTATTTACTTCTTCTTGAAAAATATTACTATACTTTTTTTATAATTTAGTATATAATAAGCATATATAATTTTTTACGGAGGCTTCAAGTGAATATTACAGGTATTATTGCGGAATATAACATTTTTCATAACGGTCATAAATATCAAATAGACGAGGCAAAAAAACAATGTGATGCAGTTATAGCCGTTATGAGCGGCAGTTTTGTACAACGCGGTGACGTAGCTATAACAGATAAATGGTCACGCACAAAAGCGGCCCTTATGTGTGGTGTAGACCTCGTTGTTGAATTGCCAACTTGTTACACTCTAAATGCCGCATATAATTTTGCCTCCGGTGGTATAGGTACTCTTCACGCACTTGGAGTTGTAGACAGTGTATGTTTCGGTTCTGAGTCAGGATGTATTGAAAAATTAAAAAATGCAGCTGTAATACTTGAAAATGAAAGTGAAGAAATTTCTTTAAAAATAAAAAAATATACATCTAAAGGTTTAGGATACCCTACTGCTGTAACAAAGGCGTACAATAATGTTTTGCCTGAAAATTTACTTACCGAACCAAATAATATACTCGCTATTGAATATATACGTGCAATAATACGCCTAAAAAGCGACATTAAACCTGTAACCGTGCAAAGATACAAAGCCGGTCACCACGATTCTAAAATAACATCAAACATTACAAGTGCCTCAAAACTTCGTGAAATGATAAGCAGCGGTCAAAATATAGAAAAGCTTTTACCATACGATATTAAAACTCTAAACTGTGATATTCCTTATTCTATATCCGCGCTTGACACGGCTATAATATCAAAACTCAGATTGTCAACAGCTTCTTATCTGCAAAATATAAGCGAAGTTACTGAAGGGCTTGAAAACAGAATTATACAAGCAGCCAATGAAACTTATTCTTTTAATGAACTTGTTGACAAAATCAAAAACAAGCGGTTTACCACCAGTAAAATAAGACGTATATTGATTTCTGCACTCATAGGCAACACAAAGGATATTTACACACCTATGCCCCAATATATACGTGTCCTTGGTCTGAATAAAACCGGAATGAATATTTTAAAAGAAGCAAAAAAAGTATGCACCGTTCCTATTATAACAAAGGTAGCTGATTACAAAGACAATAATCCCCAGTTTAAACTTGACTTAAATGCGACCGACATTTCAATGCTATGCAATCCAAACCCTAAAAACAGGTTGGGACGTTTAGATTTTAAAACATCTCCTATAATTATTAAATAAATTCACAAAAGCTTTACAAATAAAACGTATAAAACATTTGATTTTTTCGTATAATTATGATATACTGTCTTTACATCAATTATGGGGCTGCAATGGCTTCGACGGGGATGATGAATCCCGAGTAGCGAGTAGTGATGAGTATCACTTTAAAATGCTCAAACTTTAAATATAAACGCTAACGATACAGAATTAGCTCACGCTGCCTAATTGCGGCGTTGTCTCACCTGTGAGTACCACGGCATAGGTCAGGCATCATTACCAGTGGTGAACGTGAGTTAGAGATTGCTTCGGCTCTATCCATGATTTAGAAGCTACCGATGACATAACTTTGGTTGTGGAGTAGTGTCAAAGGGAATTTTGACCATAACCTGCACTCGGAGAAGCTTGGGTGGACTTGTTTTCGGACAGGAGTTCGATTCTCCTCAGCTCCACCAATCAAAAAAGCCGCATTATGCGGCTTTTTTACTTATAGGGTTTTGGATTTTCAGTAATACCTAAAACATAGTCTGTGGATGTGTTATAGTACTTTGCTAATTTAATAACCATAGAAACAGGTATTTCTCTCAATCCCCTCTCATATCTTGAATATACCTGTCTATTGCACATCAAATAATCTGCAATTTCTTGTTGTGTTTTATCATTATCAATTCTTAAATCATATATTCTTTTAAATTTCATAATATCACCATTTAAAATTATACTTTGTTTTGTAATATATGTCATTTTACTGCATAACAAACATATACTACATATCCAGTCTTTGATACCGTATACTTTTTAAATCTGTATATATTATCTTCATATTTAATTATATCACCGCAAACGGAAAAACCATTAAGAGGTATTCTTAGTCCTTTACCTACCGCCTTTATAAAACTTTCTTTTTTTGACCATATTTCAAAAAATGCTTTTTTCATATCTTTAGATTTTTCTATATATTCTTTTTCTTCACCAGCAAAAAAACGTTTTATCATTGCCGCGTCAAATTCTTTCATCTTCTGTATGTCAATACCGACACTGCTGTCATGTACAACACATACAGCATAATCACCTGAATGTGACAGATTAAAATAAACATCATCCGCATTAGTTAAATATGGCTTACCATTTTCGTCAATATCGTATTCAGGCTTTTTGCCTATTTCTTTTCCTACTGCATAATTTAGCACAAGCTCAGCACCGATTGACTGTGCTTTTTTCTCCGGTCTTTTAAGTCTTTTGACCTTATCTTTACGATAATTTGATAAATAACCATCCCATTTGTTATTTTCAGCATCTATCTTGCTTACATCAATTCCATAAACTTTCATATCGTTAAACTTCCCAAAACCTCTCCTATTGGCTTTTGAATTACAAGTTCAGCATTTTTATCAGCTGAAGTTGGTGCCTTATTTATAATAACAAGATGCTTGCCTTGAAAATAGTTTATAAATCCCGCCGCCGGATATACATTAAGTGACGTACCTCCTATTATAAGTGTATCTGCCTCACTTATAAATCTAATCGAATTTGTAATTGCTGTATCATCTAACATTTCTTCATACAAAACAACATCAGGCTTGATTATTCCTCCGCACTCACATTTTGGTACACCGTTACAGTTTTCTATTGTTTCAACACCGTAAAACTTTCCGCATTCCATACAATAATTACGCTGTATTGAACCGTGAAGTTCAATAACATTTTCACTTCCGGCAAGTTGGTGAAGTCCATCTATATTCTGTGTTATAACAGCTTTTAATTTACCCTTTTTTTCAAGTTTTGCCAAAGTGATATGTGCTTTATTTGGTTTTACATTCTTCACAATCATTTTATCTCGGTAAAATTTATAAAACTCCTCTGTTTTATTAATGAAAAAACTATGGCTAAGTATTGTTTCCGGCGGATAATCATATTTTTGATTATACAGCCCGTCCACACTGCGAAAATCAGGTATTCCACTTTCCGTTGATACACCGGCTCCCCCGAAGAAAACAATATTATTACTGCTATCAATTATTTCCTGCAAAGTCAAACTTACCAGCTCCTTAATTTATATCTCCTATTTCGTACATTGTCATAGCAAGAACTGCCTCTCCTGCTGTTTCTGTACGCAGTATCCTTTTTCCAAGCGTAATTGTAGAAATCCCCTGATTGCGTATCTTTTCTGTTTCTGTTATATCAAATCCACCTTCAGGCCCTATTAAAAATCCAACTGTTTTAACATCTTTTACTGATAATAGTATTTCCTTTAATTTTTTCTGTTCTTCACACTCGTATGGAACAAAAAACAAATCAAAATCCTTTGATTTTTCTATTACCTCATCGAGGCTCATAATTTCTGATATTTTAGGTACTATTCCTCTGCCTGATTGTTTAGCGGCAGATTCTGAAATCTTTTGCCAGCGGTCAATTTTTTTCTTCTCATCTTTACCTTTATCAATCTTCACTACACAGCGTGACAACTTAACCGGTACAATTTCACTAATACCAAGTTCCGTTGTTTTCTGAATAATGTACTCCATTTTTGAAGCCTTTGGCAATCCTTGAAACAGCGTTACTTTTATATTTGGTTCTGATACACTTTCCGTCTTTTTTATAATATCGCATAATATTTTTTTCTGTTCAGTCTGTGTAATCTTTACATCATAATCAAATCCACAGCTGTCACACACCATAAGTTCGTCACCGATTCCCAAACGCAATACACGAAGTATATGTGATACATCCTCACTGTCAATAGTTACTGTATTTTCTGTTATATTATCCTGTGTTACAAAAAATTTAGGCATTATTTTCTCTCCAATACACGTTCAAAATTTTTATGACTTATTTTCTCTATCTGTACATCAGTATATCCTTCTTTTTTTAATCTGTCAAACACCTTATACATATCCTGTACTCCTGATATGCCATTAGGTAATTTATCAACCCCGTCAAAATCTGCACCTATACCGATATTCTCATCTCCTCCAAGCTCCATAAAATGGTTTATGTGACGCACAATATCTTGGGCAGAACATTCTCTCTCTTCGGTTAAAAAATCAGGATAAAAATTTATTCCAACACATCCGCCGCTTTCCCTTATTATCCTAAACTGGTCGTCAGTAATATTTCTAACATGACTACATACCGAATCAGAACATGAATGTGTTGCAATAATCGGCATTTGTGATATAGATGCAATATCATAAAATGACTTTCTGTTAAGATGTGACACATCAATGAACATACCAAGATTATTCATCTCTTTAACTACTGTCTTTCCAAAATCAGTAAGTCCCCTTTTGTTATCTTTTTCAAATGCTCCTGAGGCAATATGGTTTGAAAAATTCCATGTAAGTGCTGCAATTTTTACACCCAATCTATGATAATTCCTTAGCATCGAGAGCGAAGTTATACCTTCTCCTCCCTCAATACTAAGCATTGCATGTACATTTTCCGGAAGATTATTTGTGCTTTGATGATATGTATCAATCAATTTAAGAGTTCTTTCTACTGCACTGTCACGATATATCGGATCTATAAAGCAGGCAAATACCTGAGTATAGTTTTCATATTCCTTCATGCGTTCCATATCAACGTGACAATCATTTGAATTTATACTTTTTCCTCCATCAAGTACACTGCAGAGAGTGTCACAATGTGTATCAAACACTGAATATCTCATTTTTACCTCCTAAAATGCGTTTTCTATATGGTTAATACTGTTTAGAACCGTTTTTCCGCCTCTTTCTGAATAAAACACTTCTATAACATCAAAACGTATATCATTATTTTCAATATCTATATATACCGCTGCCGCTTTTTTAATTCTAATCTGTTTCCTTAAATTCACATACTCACTGGGCTGTCCGAAATCACTGCTTTTTCTTGTTTTAACCTCAACAAATACTATACAGTCATTTTGCTTAGCTATAATATCTATCTCACCGAATTTTAACCTAAAATTACGTTTAAGAACTTCATAATCATTATCTTTAAGATATTTTTCTGCTGCATCCTCACCAAAATCGCCTATCTCTTTCGTTGTAAGAACCATACCTATTCCCCCAACAATTTTCTTAAAAATGTTCTTCGATGTATCGGACATGGTCCGTATTTTAAAATTGCCTCATTATGGGCAGCTGTACCGTAACCCTTATGTTTCTCAAAACCATACTGTGGATATTTTCCTGCTGCCTTTATCATAAATCTGTCACGGCTAACCTTTGCCAGAATAGATGCAGCTGCTATTGAGGCACATTTTAAATCTCCCTTTACCACAGTTTCATGTGGAAGCTCAATTCCCTTTATCCTATTACCGTCTATAAGTACAAAGTCAGGTACAACTTCAAGCCCTTCCACAGCTCCTCCCATAGCTTTATATGTCGCCTCTAAAATATTTATTTCATCTATAACCTTCTCGTCCACACTAAAAATATTATATGATACAGCTTTTTCAATTATTTCATCAAAGATTTCTTCCCTACGTTTTTCTGATAGTTTCTTTGAATCATTTAGTCCTTTAATTACAGTACCGCTGTCAAGTATAACAGCAGCCGCATATACAGGTCCTGCTAAAGGTCCTCTGCCAGCTTCATCTATACCGGCAATATTTACATACCCATTTTTATGATATTCATTTTCTATTTCATACATATTAAGTACACGTTCTAATTCCTCTGCCTCTGTAAGTTTTTTTCTCGGCATATTTATTTCCCCTTTTTTTATTTTACCACTACCATTTTCTATGTATATATGATATACTGAAATATACGGAGGTGTTTAATATGATATATCAAAAAGAAATAGATGACTCTGTTCTTATACAGTTTATTATACTATACACGCTTAGCCGTGTTGATTCACCTATTCCATACAACCAACTTATAAATCTTATCTTAGATAATTGTAACATTAACTATAACGATTTTCAAGTAGCTCTTGACAATCTTGTAACAACAAATCATGTTGAAACAATACTTACAGGAAAACACAATCAAAAATATCGAATAACACAAAAGGGTATGAATTCCAGTGATTTATTCACTGCAAACATACCCGTATATCTTCGTGAACCTATTAACAAATCAATCAAGGAGTTATTCATTGAAGAACGCAGAAAAAAAGCTGTAAGGAGCGGAATAATCCCTGTAAAAAATGACGAATACAGCGTCGAATGTCAGCTTTATGACGATGACAATACACAGATTTTAAGTCTTTCGCTTTATACCGGTTCAAGAGAAGAAGCCGAAAAGATGGCAAGCTTCTTTAGAGAACACTCAGATGTAATATATCAAAAAATAATCGACGCCTTTTCATCACAAAAGTGATGCAAATATCGATGCAGTTACCACAGTCATAAGTCCTGCAACTGCCACAGACAAACTACTCATAGCACCCTCAATTTCGCCCATTTCAAGTGCCTTTGTTGTACCGATAGCATGAGATGATGTACCTATTGCAAGTCCCTTTGCAATAGGTTCTTTTATTCTAAACAGTTTTAAAACTCCTTGGGCAATTATATTTCCAAGTACACCTGTTATTATAATAACGGCAACTGTTATCGTCTGTATTCCTCCCAGTTCTTCACTTACTCCCATACCGATTGCAGTAGTAATTGATTTTGGCAGAAGCGTTACATATTGCTCATGTGTAAGTCCAAACAAATATGCCATAAGTAATATACTTCCCATACTTGCTATCACCCCTGCAAGTATGCCTATAAATACCTCTTTAAAATGTTTTTTTAGTATCTCTATTTGACGATACAAAGGAATAGCTAGACAAACTGTAGCCGGAGTTAAGAGATAGCTTATATATTTTGCACTGCTGTTATACGTTTCGTAATCTATATTAAATATTTTTATAACCGCAATAACAAATATTATAGAAATAAGAAGAGGATTTAAGATGGATATTTTTTTCTTAATAAATATTCCTATCATATATCCAACAACGCTAATAACTGCACCAAAAAATATACTGTCTGTCAATATATTATTCATCCTTTTTCCCCTTCTTTCCAAACTTCATAACAAGTTCTGTTGTTTTTCCTGTTACCGCCATTACAACAACGGTTGATATAATTGTTACAACCACCACCGGCAAAAGCATACTTTTTAAATCTGCCCATGCTGTTACAAGTCCAACTCCGCCCGGAATAAACATAAGCGGCATAATTTCTATAAGAAAATCAGAAGTTTTCTCAACATGTTTAAGCTTTACGACCTTTGCAGAAAGCAAAATAAGCATTATTATAAGTCCGTATATACTTGCCGGTATCGGTGCGGGTATAAAATAATGCAGAAGTTCACCCGCAAACGTAACCGCCATTATTATTAAAAACTCGTATATATATACCATTTCCCTACACTCCTAAAAAGCAGAGGGTGGCTTGCACACTCTGCTCTTATTTTTTTACTATCTATTATTTACATCATCATAGGTTATTATGTCTTTGACGTTTTTTAAAACTTCAAGATATTCACTGCAAGCCTTTTTTGCACACTGAAGATCTAATGTTTTATAATTACCGCATTCGATTTCACTTGCACCAAACACTTCACCTTCATATTCTAAAGTTTGCTTTAAAATCATCTTAACCGTTTCTAATACTCTGTCTTTTGTAACAATATCCCGTACAATAAGATAAAAACCTGTCTGACAGCCCATAGGGCCAAAATAAATTACTTCATTTCGCACATCTGAGTTTCTTGCAAAAGTTGCAAGCATATGTTCTATTGTGTGCATTGTTACATTGTCAAGCACTTCTCCGCTGTTTGGTTTACAAAAACGCATATCATACGTAACCACGTCAGCATCTTTTCTTGATAAATATATTCCTTTGTCAAGCTTTCTGTGATCTACCTGAAAGCTTTTTATCTTTTTCACCAATTTTACACCTCACTGATTTTATTTAAAAATTCAAGTATGATTTTAATTGAATTATTTGCCGCCATTTTTGCAAATTCAGGATAATCCATATGAGAATCATCATTTGCTCCGTCTGAAATTGCCCTTAAAACACCAAAAGGAATGTTATTCATAACACATACATGTCCAATACTTCCACCTTCCATTTCTGCTGCAATGGCATCAAATGAATTAAGTATCGAGTCCCTTTCCTCTTGGGTATTTATAAATTGATCGCCAGATGCGATAATGCCTATTTTAACAGATATTTCTCCTACTTTCTTCGCAGCCTCCTCAAGCATCGATGAAATTTTATTGTCACACGGCATTTTAACCATGTTAATACCTGTTATAAACCCTTTTTCATCTCCAAGCGGCGATGTATCCATATCATGTTCCACAACATAATCTGCAACCGCTATATCTCCGATTTTAAAACCGTCCCATAATCCGCCTGCAACACCTACATTTATAATCAAATCCGGTGAATATGTTAAAATCATAGTTTGAGCACATACAGCCGCATTTACCTTTCCTACGCCTGCAACTGCTACAACAGTTTCTACTCCGTTTATTGTTCCTCTATGAAAATCTATCGTGCTGATTTTTTGAATTTTTTCATTTGTCATAAGCTTTTTCAGACCATCTACTTCAAGCTCCATTGCTCCAATTATTCCGATAAGCATATATTCTCCTCCTTTAATAAATATAATTATATAACGATTATTTCACCCTGTCAATTTATGATATATACAAATAATTCTGCATACTTCATTGTATTCTTCGCAAAATTAACATTAAGATAATATTAAATATATTTTTATCTATAAAGCCTTTGACATAGCCGAAAAAAAGTTGTATAATGTTATATCGGTTAGGAGAGATATTATGGACTTTGTTGCGATAGATTTTGAGGCTGCAACATCAAATTATACCAGTGTATGCAGTCTTGGACTTTGTGTTGTTGAAAATAACAAAATTGTTGACAGAAAAGGAATTTTGATAAAACCGGATCCATTTGAGTTTAATGACTATAATATAAAAATACATGGGATAACTCCGGATATGGTATATAATAAACCTACACTTGCTGAATATTGGGGTTCGCTAAAGCAATACTTTGAAAATAAAACTATTATTGCACATAATGCTTCATTTGACATCGGAGCTCTTTGTGCCACCCTTGAGCATTTTAAAATACCATTTCCGACACTTGATTATCTTTGCACAGTAAAACTTTCACAAAAGGCATATCCTGAACTTTCAAGTCACAAACTTAATAATTTATGTGACGCATTGGGTATCAGTTTCCACCATCACCAAGCTTATGATGATGCTTATGCTTGTGCTATGGCAATGCTGAGAATCTTAGAGGATTACAGTCTGTTAGATCTCGATGAGGTTGAGGAATGTTTTGAAATAGAAGTAGGTCATATTACACCGGATACACATCTTCCTTGTAAAAAGAACAAAAAGAAAAAATCAATAAAAAAGATAGTAAACGCATAGAATAAAACCCCAAAAGTAATGATCTTTTGGGGTTTTATTTGTTCCTTATATTTTTTTAACAAACAACGCTCTAACAGCATTAAGTACAGCAATAATCATTACACCTACATCGGCAAAAATCGCAAGCCACATATTTGCAATACCAACTGCTCCAAGCAGTAGACATATTAATTTAATACCTATTGCAAATACAATATTTTGATATACTATTGACATACACTTTCTTGAAATTTTAACTGCCTTTGCAATTTTCATAGGATCATCGTCCATAAGAACAACATCTGCCGCTTCTATTGCTGCATCTGAACCCATTGCACCCATTGCAATACCTATATCAGCCATTGATAATACAGGTGCATCATTTATACCATCTCCTACGAATGCTGAATTGACATTTTCCCTTTTCATTATTTCTTCTAATTTATCTACCTTATCACCGGGGAGAAGTCCGCTGTAAAATTCATCTATTCCTAATGCATTTGCAACATTTTCGGCAGATTTTTGTAAATCGCCTGTAAGCATAACTGTTTTTTCAACACCAAGTTTTTTAAGCTCAGTAATTGCACTTTTTGAATTTTCCTTTATTATATCAGAAATGACTATATGTCCTGCATACTTTCCGTTCAAAGCCATATGAATTATTGTTCCGGTACAGTGACATTCTATATGTTTTATCCCAAAATATTTCATAAGCTTATCGTTACCTATTATAACTTTTGTATCATCAACAGTGGCAATAATTCCTTTTCCGCTTATTTCTTTTATATCTGACACACGCCTTGTGTCTATTTCTTTGCCGTATGCCCTTTTCAAACTTTTACTTATCGGATGTGAAGATCCGCTTTCGGCAAGGGCGGCATATTCTAAAAGTTTTTCGTTTTCCATTTCGTTATGATGTATTCCGCTTACAGAAAATACACCTTGTGTCAGTGTTCCAGTTTTATCGAATACTACGCACTTTGTTTTTGCAAGCATTTCAATATAATTTGAGCCTTTTATCAAAATACCCTCTTTACTTGCACCGCCTATACCTCCAAAGAAGCTCATAGGTATACTTATTACAAGTGCACACGGACAACTTATAACAAGAAATGTAAGTGCTCTGTATATCCAATCACCCCACTCGGGCGATAGTCCCATAATTATCATTCTTACAAGAGGCGGTAAAACAGCCAAAGCCACCGCACTGTAACACACTGCAGGAGTATATATTCTTGCAAATTTTGAAATAAACTTTTCGGATTTTGATTTTCTTGAACTTGCATTTTCAACAAGTTCAAGTATCTTTGAAACAGTTGATTCACCAAATTCCTTTGTTGTTCGTATTTTAAGCACTCCTGACATATTAATACAGCCACTGATAACTTCATCTCCAACGGTTATATCTTTCGGTATGCTCTCACCCGTTAAAGCACTTGTATCTACTGTTGATGTACCGTCTATAACAACTCCGTCAATCGGTACTTTTTCGCCGGGATACACAACAATAATACTTCCCGTCAAAATTTCATCCGGGTCAACTTTTTGTGTAACTCCGTTGTTTTCTATGTTAGCATAATCCGGGCGTATGTCCATAAGTTCGCTTATATTCCTTCGGCTTTTACCCACAGCATAATCTTGAAACAGCTCTCCAATCTGATAGAAAAGCATAACCGCCACGGCTTCAGCATAATCGCCGGTTCTTACAAGACCAATTGCCAACGCACCGACCGTTGCAGCTGCCATCAGGAAATTTTCATCAAACACCTGTCCTTTTAATATTCCCTTTACAGATTTTTTGAGTATATCGTATCCAATTACAAAATACGGTACAAGATACATTAAAAATTTAGCATATCCTTTTACCGGTACAAAGTAAAGCCCAACCATCATAACTGCTGATATAATTATTCGTATAAGCATCTTTTTTTGTTTCCTGCTCATCTTACTTCCTCCCCACGCACATATCTATATATAAATCTCACAGTCACTTTCTACTTTCTTACAATTTTTAAGTACGTCTTTCATAACAGCCTTTGTATCTACACCATCACAAAATTCTATATTCATTTTAAGCAACATGAAATTTACATTTGCTTCTTTAACACCCTCTGTTTTTTGAGCGGCTAACTCCATTTTGTTAGCACAGTTTGCACAATCTACTTCAATTCTATAACTTTTTCTCATAATAACACCTCTTTCAATTTTATATATGAACATTTGTTCATCTGTTGTGATTATAATACTACTTTTTCAGTAAAATGTCAATGCTTTTTTTATTTTTTTATAAAAAATAATAT
>CALXQE010000019.1 GCA_944390495.1 uncultured Clostridia bacterium | reverse complement strand
CAAAATTCTGGCTTTCTGTTCTAAACGGATTAAAGAATCGTGGTGTTAATGACATTTTGGTTGCCTGTGTAGATGGACTGAGTGGTTTTACTAATGCTATTGAAGCAGTGTTTCCTAAAACGGAAATTCAGCAATGCATAATCCATCAAATACGCAATACAACAAAATATGTGTCATACAAGGATATCAAGGCACTTATGGCGGACTTAAAGAGTGTTTATGCGGCAGTTGACGAGGATACGGCATTGCAGGAATTGGAGCGTTTTGATGAAATATGGGGAGAAAAATATACAAAAATCGGTGACGATTGGAGTGACAAATGGGTTCATTTATCCACATATTTCAAGTATCCGCAGGCGGTTCGCACGCTTATCTACACCACAAATACCATAGAGGGATTTAACCGTCGGCTGCGAAAGGTGACGAAAAACAAGGGTGTTTTTCCGACTGATGACAGTCTGTTTAAGATGCTGTATCTGGCAATGATGGATATTACGAAAAAGTGGACAGGACGCCGCCGCAACTGGGGCGAAATCTATTCTCGGCTGGAGATATTCTTCGCTGATAGAATCAGCTATTGACAATTGCTGATTTTTCTGATAACGTAAAAGCGGACGGAATTAAATTCCGTCCACTTAAATATTTAAATTTTTTGCACCATTTTGACTTTACACAAAACCTGAAGAAGCCTCAAATATGTCGGTAATAAATTTTACTGAAAATCTTTATTGGCTGGTACATAACCTGAAATTTTTATAACATTTGTGTCTGATGAAAGTTTCATATAAAAGCCATTGCCATTTCCGGGCGTGGTATTTTTATTATTACTATTAAAGTGGGGCAAGTTTTTTGAATTATGTCGTTTGCAGATTGGTATTATGTAAGCATTTGAATCTTTTTTCAGTTCACGTGCAACTGTTGTTTCCATAAGAACATGTCCACCTACAATATTCGCATCAATGACGTTTCCATTGTCATCTACACCATTACATTCAAAGTCTTTTCCTGTTGCAGGAATATCTATCTTTTGTCTGTCATAGAATTTATCTTTTTCTGCATGACATTCCCATGTTATATTAGCTAACTGTGCAAAATCTTTCCATCTTTTTTTTGCTTTTTGCTCGTCGTATGGCTTATCATTAGAACTACCAAGTATGTTTACAAAGTTAGTTCCTTTACTAAATCTTTCATAACCATTATAGACAGATGTTAAAGGTACTATTATACGTTTTTCGCCATAGTCTATTTCCGGACTGTATAGACATTCAAACTCATATAGATCGTCACAATTTTCTACTCGCTTATATACTGCCTTAAATTGATCATTTTTTTGAGAAGATAGATTTAACTTTTTTCCTTCTTCAGAGGGCGGTAAATTTACATGTCTATTCATAGTATATCACCTCGTTAGTATTTTTGTATAAATATTTATATACTATTATATATTCAGATTATTTTTACATTATGAATAAAATTTTTGCATATCAAATTTCTATGTTTAACCAGAGAAGTTTTTGAGAATTTCAAAAACTTTTGCGGAGTAAAGCTCATTTACAAGTATACAATTCTGAACTAAAATTTTTGATTTGTTGTGATACAATTGATGGGCGACAAATAAAAAGGGAAATGAACTCCAAATATGATATAATGTTTAACGACCGAGAGAAACAAAGTATCAAAGGAGACATTTCCAATGAATATTCTAACATCAAATTAACCGTTTTCGTCAACGTGTAATTAAAAGAAGTTACAAATATGGAGTAACAGAAGCTTTGAGGTTTTACAGAGTAAGCCATCAGGTGATTTATGAGTGGCGTCACAAATATGACGGCAAGAGCTGGAAAAGCCTTATGGATAAGAGCCATAGACCTCATCATCACCCCAATGAACACACTCAATAAGAAAAAGACATGATTTTAAGACATTATCCCAAATATAAAGATGATATGATAATGTTGTGGGATTCTTGGCGTAAAAACAGAATGGACAAGAGCATTGATAAATAAAGATGGGAAGCCGTCATTATTTGAAGCTGCACTTAAAATGTATGAGATAAAATATCATAGAATTAGGGTAGAAACACCAAGGCGTAACGGAAAAGTGGAACGTCAACACAGAACGGACGAATTACGATTTTATAAAAAGATGAGAATGTATAGTCTTGATGACGGAAGGAAACAGCTTGCAAGGTATAATGTTAAATCAAACAATATACCCAAAACATGTCTTGAATTTCTTACACCTAATGAAGTACTTAACAAATATTTAGGAGTAATGTAAGCATTATAATCATGTTTGAGTGTTACTTTTTATTTTTTTATCAAAGTGTCACCTATCATTGACAATATAACTATAAATACTTCGAAATTTACATAAATCAAATATATCAAGGCTTATACCTAAACAAAATTACAATTACTATCAACCAAAACAGATAGGTAAGAATAATGAATAACAATGAAACGAAATATTTAACAAGACATGAAGCTGCAAAATATTTAAAAATAGGACTGTCATCACTTTATTATAAACTTAATAAACTCAAGAACATTTACCGGTAAATTTAAAATTGGTCATAATGCAGAATGTTACAAATGGCTTAGTTATGCGACTTTCAGACGGTATTTAAAAGAATATTTATCCAAGTATAATAAATCGTCAGTTAGAAAATGGCTTGACATGGGAATATAACTAATAAAAATTTTATGTGGTAAAAACAAGAAAAAACCGTATGAAACCTAACTTTTTTAAGGAAGCTTTATAAATCAACGTTAAATAAAATGAAATGTAAAAATATCAAAAACGTATTTAAACTTATATAAAATTGCGAAAACTTATCTGATAAGTGATCAAAGTTTAGAAGTATACAAATTGCACAAACAAAATAATACTCCTTATAACCAATTACTATAGTGATAAATATTTATCATTATAGTAATTATATTAGTACAACAATATTGACAAATACTGTTAAAAATGATAGAATATATTTAAGAATTATATGAAGTAAACACATTTTTTTGAGTTGCAAATTTTACAGACATTAATGCTAAACGGCATTGGTGTCTGTTTTTTTCTGCTCAAAATATTTAATAAAAATAGATTGGAGTGGATAAAAAATGATAATTGAAGTTATATTTTTGGGAATTATAGTTGCATATGCGGTTTTAGGTGCAAAAAAGGGTGGTATTTGCAGTTTAGGTGGATTAATAGCCTTGATTATTAGCTGGATAATATCAAGAATGTTAGCCGTTCCGATAACAAAGCAATTGTTTGAATTATTTAATATTGAATCAATCATAAATTCATTTGTCAGCGGAATAGGAATAGGGTTACACGGCAGTACAGACATAGTAAATAACAGTGTGTCATCAAGTGGTATATTATATATAGGTGATTTTGGTATTTCAGGTTTAATTAAGAATTTAACACAGTCAATAACAGGAGTTGTAGATAACACTGCTCTTAAAATAGGCTCTATGTTTACGATGTTTATACTATTCAGCGTATGTATGATTATTTGCAGAATAATACTTCAAATAATAGAAAATACTTTGCAAGCAATCCCGTTAGGACAAACCGCTTAATGGAGTATTAGGCATAGCTTGTGGGTTAATAAAAGGTATTCTGGTTGTGTTAATGCTATATTTCATACTTTGCATTTGTGAACACAGTATTCCAAACGAATATACCGATAAACAGCGGATTCTTCACCAATATTATGCAATTATTCTCAACTTTTAATAAAGGATAAGTATTATATATTTGTCTTGTTGAAGAAAGGAAAAATAAAATGAATGAACAATATCATTATAATTTACTCGGCGTTATAAAACAAAGCTCAAACGAAGAAATAAAAAAAGCGTATCATGCCAAAGCAAAAAAGTATCATCCGGACTTAAATATTGGAAATGTAGAAGCGAAGCAGAAATTTATGGAAATAAGCGAAGCATACCGAATTATCATGAATATCAGGTCCAAGAAAAAAGACTGGCTGAAGAACCTTATTATAAAAGCTCCGGCTGCAAAGAAAAGTGAAGCTACAAAAGAACCAAAGTCGGGTGAGGATATATATAAAGTAATAACGATAAGTTTTTTAGAGTCATTATCCGGATGCAAGAAGAAATTAAACGTAGAACGATATAAAACTTGTGGATGTGTTGAAAACGGAATACCATCAAGCTGTTGTCCTATTTGTAACGGAACAGGAAAAATAAAAACCAATAATACAATAATGTTTAATATTCCTAAAAATATACAAGATGGTCAAAGTATCAGAATTTCAGGCAAAGGAAATAAAGGCGAAGCAGGCGGAGCTGATGGAGATTTGATAATACGCATACAAGTAAAAGCTGATGAAAATATTATAGTGAAAGGCAATGACCTGTACTATAAACAAGAAATAACATTTCCTGAGGCTGTTTTAGGTGTTAGAAAACAAATTCCTACACTTAAAGGTATAGAAACCTGTACGATACCACCGGGTACATCTTCCAGACAAAAATTTTGTATGCAGAACAGAGGATTAACTGACGATAATGGAAATACAGGACATCAATACGTTGTAATTAAAATTATTATACCTAAAGCTGAAACAAAAGAGCAAATAAATTTATTAAAGAAAGTGCAACAGAAGTTATATTAAAAATAAAAACCCTAACAAATATATTATATAATATATATACAAAAAATTCAATTACTAAATAGATAAACAATCTAAATTTGTGATGTTCACTGAATTTAGATTGTTTTTTTGATTAGTATGACAATAGTAAATTTTTGGAAAATATGGTATTATAAATTTATGAAAAAGAGGTTTAAAGGTTTTATTAAGAAAGGGGAGTTAAACATGAAAAGAAAAGGTTACAAGAAACTGACAGCTGTATTACTTACACTATCATTATTATTCACATTTGTTCCAGTAAGCGGTGTGTTTGCAGAAGAAAATGAAATTGATATTGAACCTGATTCTGTTTTCACCACACCAGAACCGGTAGCAGAAGAAATAATAAATGATACAGAACCGATTGAAAATGAAATTAATACAACTGAAAACTTGAATGATTCTTCAGAGAATATAGAAGATGTCTTTGATGAATCTATCACTATGGAATTTCCAGATAGTAGTGAGTCAACAGAAAAACCTAAATATATTGTTGACATATTACCAAGATATGGTATGGCTTTAAATTCATATAGCACATCAAGCTATGATACAACAACTTTATATAATATTGAAATGGAAAAATTCAATAAATATAATAAAAATATTAGTGGTGAATTGTCAGTCAACTCAGTATCAGGAAGTGTCAGCTATATGTATAATATAGCATCTGTTCCGGGTAAAAATGGAAGCAATATGAGTCTTGATTTAGTCTATAATTCTTCAAAGAGTCAATTTGTATATGCCGGAGCAGATATTGAAGATGCTGCAGATTACTATACAGTACCATATACATATTATGCAAGTGGTGACAGCATTGGTGCAGGCTGGGAATTTTCTATGTTAAATAGAATGAATGGTACTGACAGATATTATACGCTAAAAGATGGACAGGTTATTAATAAATATGATACTCCCAAATACGATTATTATACTATTACAAGCAGTGCAAATGAAACAATTATATCTTATATTGACGGCACAAAAGAATGTATAAATGACGAAGGGTATTTGAAATATGTTGAAGATAAATATGGAAACAGAATTACATATACTTACGAAACATTTACAGATTACTACAATCAAGATGATTTAAGATTAAAAACTATAACAGATAATCAGAACAGAAGTATAACAGTAAATTATTATGACAGTTATATAGAAGTCACCAAACCGGATAATACAAAAATACGTTTATATATTGAAAACGTAACAGCTGAAAACGTAGGTGCTGCACACGGTTTTGATATGACATTTGACGGTAAGACCGTTAGTAGAATTGTTGACACATCTACTAACGAGGTGATTTCTTCATTTTCTTATGAACCGATTGAATATAGATTTTTTGTCGGTCCGGTAGGGGTAGGAATTCAATCTGATGATTACGGAGTTTTTATGGCAATGACAGAGGCAGAGGATTCATATAATAATACGACAAAGGTTGATTATATTGATGTTTCAAATATGACAAGTGACCCAATTTTACAAGCTCCAGAGACACGTAAATGGTACTTATGTGCCGACAAGTATTATCGTGGTGATTTATTAACACCTCAATTATCATATTCATACTTATATGAATATGTCTCGAACGATAGAAATGAAATAACTGTAACAGAAGTTGATTCAAACAATTGTGTTACAGAAACTTTTACAGACGGAGATACTCAACATGACCAAAAAATTTATGAAAGACAGGGTACTTCTGACATTCTAAAATCAAGTACAGAAACAACATATTCCAAAACAGATATGAATAATTACCCAAGTGAAGTAATAACTAAAACATACAATTCAAACGGAAATTATATCACAAAGGAAAATAGTTATACATATAACGATTACGGAAAGGTGTTAACCGAGACATTAACCGTTGAAAACAATGTCAAGCAAGAACATACTTATACATATAGTACCAATGCGTATAAATCTTTATTAAATCATACAGTAAAAAAAGGTAATATAATATATACATCAACAGATTATACTGTAAATGATTTAGGAGATGTGACATCTCAAGTTATATATGACGGAGATGATGTATCCCAATCAAGAACCATTTTCTATTATGACAATAATCATAATGTTTCACAAAAGACTTTATATGAAGGATATATAAATGATATAATTTTAAAGGAACAGTATGTATATGGTACAGATGGATATTTATCAAGGGTATATACAACCGATTCTGAAGGAACTGTAATTGCAAATGAAAGTTACACCTATGACAATATGGGACGAGTTATTGAAACAAAAGATATAAATAAAACAGAACAAGTGGAATACGACTCACTGGGCAGAGTGGTAAAAGAAAAACACAAAGACGGCAGTTACACAACAATCGAATATGACCATGCAAACAGTATTATTTCAGTTACTGATGAAAATGGTTATTATTGTGAATATCAGTATAATCAAATGGGATTACCATATAAACTAACCGATGAAAATGACGGCGAATACACTGATTTGCAGACATTTACTTATGATGCCATGGGTAATGTAATATCTGTTAAAGATGCACTAAATAATACAACTAATATAACGTATGACTTTTTAGGCAGACAAACAAGCGTAAAATATCCCGGAAATACTCAGACGGTTAAAGCAAAATACTATGATGTATTTCTTGAAGGAGATACAAAATATTCAGTTTATCTGACAATAAGTGAAACGGGACGAATAAGCTGTGAATATTATGACGTTTACGGTAGATTAGTAAAGACAGCATTAATAAAGAATTACTCATCATTTAGCGAATCAGATTTTGATGATATATACCAGATGCCGTCAAATGCACAGCTTATAATAACATCTCGTTATGTCTATGATGATTTGGACAGAGTAATAGAACAATATGACGGTGAAAACAGACCGACATATTATACTTATGACAGTATGGGCAATGTACTGAATATGACACAAGGCAATGTTAATGAATCAGGCAATGACCCTCAGATTATTGTAAATTATGAATATGATTCTGTTGGTAATATAACAAAAAGTACACAAGGAACTCATGTATATACATATGAATATGATTATGCCGGACGTTTAACAAAACTAACAGACCCTATGAATTTCACCGAAACATATACATATGATACGGCAGGTAATATAAAAACAAGTAAAGACAAAAACGGAGATATTACGACCAATACATATAATAGCCGTGGTTTAGTAAGCAAGACAGAAAAGGATAATAAATATATTGAATATACATATGATTCAGTGGGCAATTTATTAACTTCAACTGATGAAAATGGTACAATCAGCTATACATATAATTATGATGGTACAATTGCATCAAAAACATATCCTGACAATAAAACAATTACATATAGTGGATACAATGCTAATAAAAAATTAACATCTATGACTGATTATTTAGGAAATACAACAACGTACGCATATAATGCAAGAGGTTTGATAGTATCTATAGGTGAGAAATACAGCGGAACAACTTCTACAAATACAACAAGCTATACATACAATTCGGATGGAAGTCTGCAAAAAGTCACATATCCGTTAAGTAGTTATATGACATCAACATACACATATGATTATGCCGGACGTGTAAGTAATTTAACAAACAAGCTTACGTCTTCATCGACCTATTCAACTCATGCATACACATATGACAATTCAGGAAATGTAACGCAGAAGGTTGACACAATCAACGGTACTGCAAAAACAACAAGTTATTTTTATGACAGCCTTAATAGATTGATAACAGAGAATATTGGTGGTAGTTGGAATAGGTATTATTATGACCAGTACAACAATTTATCGTCCGAAACAGGTTGGGGCGACACATATTATACATATGACGCAAATAATCGCCTGATTAGTATAGATGACCAATGGTGTTCAAAAGAAACAGAAGATGGGTTATTATTAGCTGACTGGGAAAGTGAATTAACTTATGATAATAACGGAAACCTTTTGTCATATAATACTTCATCATACGGCGAAGTTGTTAAAGACAGTAATCAAAAATCATATACATATAACGAATGGGGACAATTAACTAATTTCAGTGACAGTTTAGGCGAAAGTGCAAGCTATACGTATTATTCGGATGGTTTAAGAAAGAGCAAAACTATAGGAACAAATACAACAACGTATTACTATAACGGAGATAATATAATAAATGAAACTTTAAACGGAAACAGCTATGCAACAAATGTAATGGGCGTAAACGGATATATTTCACGTAAACAAAACGGAACAGTGGGATATTTGTTTAAAGACAGTCATGGCGATGTGCTTGCAGCATATTCGAGTACAAGCAATAGAATAGCAGACTATACATACGATGCATGGGGAAACATA
>CALXQE010000018.1 GCA_944390495.1 uncultured Clostridia bacterium | reverse complement strand
AAGTATATGTAAATATGTTATCATTATTTGTTAATTTTGTCAATCTGTTCAATGAATCGTATTCATATACTATATTGTTTTGTTCATTTTCACCTTTTTGCATATTATATGTCAGTACATTTGAATTATTGTCATATGTATAATTTTGCACTGTACCATCATTTGCAGTAGTGGAAATCATTCTTCCGAACACATCGTACGTATAAGTTTCTATTATATCATCACGGTCTGAATATTTATCAGTTGTTTTAATAAGCTGTCCTATGCTGTTATATGTATATTCCTTTTCTCCATATGCCCATATTGTCTCTTTTTTCAAACCGTATGCTCCATACGTATAGCAAAATACTTCCCCATTTTTATCGTATTTTCCTGTCACATTTCCGTATTCGTCATAACTATAATATTCTTCAGTTTTACCCATAGGGTCTGTAACCTTTGACAAAAATCCGTTTGTGCCGTATTCATACGTTGTCACATTACCGCCAACAGGATTTTCGCTGTATTCCGCAAGACCTGTTATCATCTTTGTCATGCGATTAGCATTATCATAACTGTATTGTACAACTGATGTTTCTTCTCCTTCACCTGAAATTGATGCAATTAAATTGTCCATATTGTCATATTTATTTTCCGATGTTGTGTACAATGGTCCATTTTTTCTGACAGATGTCTTTACAACATTTGAATTTTTATCATAATATGTTTTTGTTATGGCATTTTGTGTACCGTCAAAGGGTGCAGTTACTTTTACCTCTCTGCCAAGCTTATCATAATCTGTTACTGTTGTATTTCCCTTTGCGTCTGTTACAGATACCGCCTGTCCCGCAAGGTCATATACTGTCTCAACTTCATTGCCTAACGCATCTGTTACCTTTACTGCCTGTCCGTTACAATTATATTCATATATTGTACTGTTTCCGTTTGCATCTGTTACCTTAACCTCTCTGTCAAGGTAATCATATTCACTTGTGCTTGAAATTGTAGTTTCTCCAGAAACTGCTTCTGTTTTTATAATATTTCCATATTTATCATATTTGGTTATTTTATTTGCTGTTACTGTTCCGTCTGCGGCTGTTGTGGCAACGGTAATTGTTCCGGACGAGTATGTATAATTTTCAGTATATAATAGTGTCCATGTGTTTTCATACACTTTCTTTGTTAATAAACGATCAAGTGCGTCATAAGTATATACTTCTTTAACTTTACTGCTGCCAGACTGACCATACGTCTTCTCTGAAAGTCGTCCGGCATCATCATATACATAAGATTCAAGCAAATCTGATGAATTTCCGTGCAATCGATATTTTTCTGTAATTCTTCCTAACCCATCATATACATTCTTTGTTTTAATACCTGATTCATCAGTTACTATTGTATAGCTTTCCTCTGAATTGTATTCTATCGTCTTTTCTGAACCGTTTGGCATATTATATTTTACAGGTCGGTTCAATGCGTCATACTCAATAGTCGTAACTGTTCCGTATGAGTCTTTTTGATATATAGGTGAACCATAAATATTCAGCTTGTAATCCGTTGTTACATTACCCTCGTTTACTCCATCAGCATTTAATACATCTGTTACAGTGTTAGTTACATCTGTTGTTTTAAGTGCTGTATTTGTATATGTAGTTGAAAGAGTTGTAAAATTATCATTTTCATCAAGAATTCCATCGCCGTTTGAATCACTTGTCCATTGTTTTACTGCTATTACATTACCTTCTGTATCATATTCATATTTCGTCTGCGACTGAATTACATTATCTTTTGTAACACGTTCGTATTCTATGGATTTACTATCAGCAGTCAATGTTGTTGATACTATATAGTCTGTAACATATCTTCCAGCGTCCTCATATTGATACTTTATTGTTTTTGGTTTCCCTGATGAATGATATGTATATATAACTTTCTTTTTATCGTTATATTCTTCTGATATGCGGTCTGGATATAAGCTTTCATATTTATAATTTGTTGTATTTGTTAAACCATTATTTGTAACTGATATCCTTTTAGGTTTGTTTTCTCCATCATATGTATATGTTACTGAATTTCTGGGATAAGAGGATTCTGTTGAATTTGTAAACGCATTTATCAAGAGTCCATCTTCATTATATTCACTTACCGATTTTTGATTTGATGCAGCATTAATTCTTGTAACATTAATTTCTCTTCCATCATTTGTAAATGAATAATCATTTCTGTTAACTTCTACTCCATCTACTATATCATATGATGATGTTACCGCATATACACCTCGTGTTATTTTAGTTTCTTTATTATATGGATATATACACTGATATCCATATCTTGTTTCTGCTCCTGTCGGATAGATGATTCTTTCAATATTATTTGAAGTAGAAAACTCTGCCCAATCATATCCTGCACTAGGATATCCCGTTATAGTTGTAAACGTTCCATAAACATTTATGACTTTCGTATCTCGTGAATCATAAATTGTTTTTTCTCCTTGTTGATTTGTTACTGTAAATCTTTTAACCTCTTTGGGCTCTATACAACTATCATTTTTTAAATCTTCACCTGGTAATATTGATGTTTCATACGTTATACTTTTTGTTTCTCCTTCTATATCATCATAATATGAAATAACAGTATTATTATCACCGTATGTAATATTTATTTCCCTTCCATATGTATCTATAATTTTATTTACGTTAGTAGAATTACTGTTATATATATAGCTAATTCTGTTTCCATAATCATCTTCTACTGCTACTATAATATTTGATTGCTTTTGTTTTGGTTTTTCAATTTCTTGAGCTTCTGGATTGTATAGATAATATGTATAACCTCTACTATCTCTGATAGTAAAATTGTAGACTGTTCCGTCATCTAATTCCAATGCTGTAAAATATTTTGTAATCGACAAGGACTTATTATCATCGCAATAAAAATTTGAAGTGTATTCGTTTGAATGAAAGTCCGTGTTTTTATATTTTGTATATTCATCATTTCCATCGAATGAGTATACATTTCCTTCTAAATCTCGAAAAGCCCCTACATACTCACCATAATATGTTTTATACTCGCTATTCAATCCTTCTGCACTTGTTTCAGAATATCTACTATATTGATACATATATGCTTCCGGAATCAATAAATTCCAGTTATTCCCCAAAGAATTACGATTGTTTAAAATCTTTCTAGAAGTTAGACTGTAATATCCATAATCATATTCTTGATAAAATTCCATACAATCAACAGTATTATCATATTCATAAAAATCACATGATACATCATCAGTCATTAAATCTTTTATATACGAAAAATTATAGAATGAATAGTTTACACCATTTCTTTTTATAGTTTGTAATTTATCAGTATTGATTTCTTTCAATCTGGCTCCATCATACATATAAGCATAAAAATCATCTTCAGTATAAAATGCTATATTAATTCTTTTATTAGTAGATGTATTTTTAAA
Source organism: uncultured Clostridia bacterium (assembly GCA_944390495.1). Classification (GTDB taxonomy): domain Bacteria; phylum Bacillota; class Clostridia; order UBA1381; family UBA1381; genus Hominilimicola. The sequence continues at coordinate 4,079 of CALXQE010000018.1, read as the reverse complement.
TGTAACCATATACTTATGTTGACGTATAGTTGTGTCATTAGACTCCATAACAGCACTATATATCTCATTATAGTCTTGATTATCGTGTCTTCGTTTTAGTTCTACATTCAAACCATTTTTACCCGGTAAAAACAAATCAGTTTCTTCTACAATTAATCTATTTGTGTTCCCTGATATTTGTTGACCACTTTCTTTTTTTGCATAAGGCTTTAAATAATCATCTCCAAATTGATCAGTAAATACACTTTTCCACATATCATCAAATGAATTTGTTGCAGAAAACATAGAAGCATCGTATGGATTTGGCAATGTCATACCTCTTAAATCAAATTCCTCGTCCGATATCTCTATATTATCCGGAAGTGTTTCCGTGTGTATATTTTCTTCTGGTTTAGGTGACTCATCACTTACTGTTTCCTCTGCGTCATAATATGTTTCTGATTGAGTAAACGGTGTTGGTTCAGGCTCCGTTGTTGATATAACATCATCAGTGCTTGACGACATAAAATCTGAAAATTGATTTATACTTTCTTGTGCTAATACAGATACTGATGACATAAAAATACTTATAGTTACTAAACCTGCTATTATTCTTAATTTCATATTAGCTTTCCCCCTACTTTGTCATACGAAATGTAATTGTTCTTTGTCCTGAAGTATTTGCACATAAAACTACTGCATTTACTGTCTCTGATACAGATTTTCCACTTGGAATACTTTCTGTACAAATGAAAGACATTCCATCGTTTTCTGATTCTGTAATTCTTACATCAGTTCCTTGAACATTTATACCCGCACCTGTATTACGCTCCGGCGTTAAAGCACATCCATCTACCAAATAAAAACTATCATATGGATAATCAATTGTGAATGTATATCCATCAAAAGTAGTCATGTTGTTAACGTTTATCATAAACATATATTCTTTTCCTGCGTCAACATTTAGTGTAATCGTATTACCATCTGCTGTAACACTGTCACTAATCTGTCCATCTCCTATGCTGTAATTTCCATAATATACAGAATACTTGTGTACACTTGAATTGTAGCACTTATTTATATTGTCATATCCACCTATAAAATATAAATACCCATCATGTATTGCTGCTTCTGAATAATACATTGCACATGGAACTGTTATATCTGTAATTTGTTCTATATATGGATTTTCATTTTCTACAAACATTTCATATATTAAATAGCTTGACGACCTTTCATCAGCTAAGAATATTAAACCTTTATTTGTACCCCATGCAATAGAAATATGAGCTTTTCCCTGTCCAACAATATCAGTCACATTACTCATATCGCTTGACAAATATAAATTCACTCCCATACTTTCACAGAGATTATTGTATCCTCCATAAATACACACGTACCCATTCACATATTTTGCTTTGGCACCTACTCGAATAAGCGTGTCATCATAACCCGAAGTAACTTTATTCCATATATTATTAGATATGTCATAATATTCATAATTGTTTACAATACCATTTGCATTTCTTCCTCCGAATACATAAATCTTATTATCTACATAGAGTGATGCTGCTTCTTCTCTTCGTTCAAGCATCGGTGCTGATGTTGACCACTCATTTGTTTGAGTATCGTATATCTGTACATTATTCAAATATACATTATCAAGATATCCTCCTATAATATATATTTTTGTATCTACTTCAACTGCTGTAAATCCATAAGTTTCAATCGGTATAGTAGTTACAACTTCCCAAGAATCTGTTACTTCGTTATATTTTTCAATAGTGTTGTTATAACCGCTGTCATCATTACCCCCAACAACATAAATATCTCCGTTTATATTTAGCGTATAAAATTTAGCTCTTCCTGTTAATAAAGGATTTTCTTCACTCCAAGAATCAGTAATGGCTGATTCTGTATCAACCATTTCCATATCTAATGTATCCATATTAACCGTTTGGTCTTCAATGGGTATTTCTGTTTCAAGAGGTATAACATCCACTGACATATTTGCAGCATCATTTAATGTTTCATTTTGGGTAGATACTTCTTCTGTTGTTTCCGTAAAATCTTCTCCTTCAGATGATGCCACTATATGGATAGAAGAAATCATTATTACCGAAAGTAATATACTCATCATTTTTTTCATAGTTAATTTCCCCCTATTGTATTATATTCACAGGATATTTAGATTCATAAGTCATATCTCCCACCGTTCGAGTAGCCTTAATAACAACAGTACCCGGTTCAGCTGTCGATGACACATTTAAATTTCCTGAAACTGAATTAATAGAAACACCATTTCTTGGATTCTCTATACTCCAAACTGTAGTACCATACGGTAATGATGTAGCGTTGTTCGTCATATTCTTACCAATAAAATAGTATCTTTGTTTATTATCTCTCTTTGCATATGGACTTCCATATATATAAGTATTTTCACAAGTCTGTTCCATAATTTTCACATTATCAAGACACATTGAAGTACCACTTGAAAAGGTAACCATATTGATATAATCCATTTCATTTGTAGTTGTCATATCCTGATATAATCCCAATAAACTTTCTGTATCTCTGTCAAATACATATACATTTTGAATAGAATTTTCTATATCAACTGTAACACTAATTCTATACCAATGATTAGTTTCAAGCGATAAATATTCTCCGTTTAGTGCTTCAATTCTTTTAAATCCTTCACTACTACCTTGAACCTGCAAATAACCACCAATTTGTGCTACTCGTGCAAGTATAGTACTATCATTAGTACCAGGTCCTGTTCTATTTTTCAACTGAATTTCACCATTTCTATCATCTGTAAACTCAGAGTACATAATATCATAGTCAATTTGAATATTTTTATCAGATGAATCAAATCTACCAAATTGTACATCAAAATACTCTCTGTCCCTGTTTGCTTCCCCATTATACGATAATTTTAAATATGTATTGTTATCTTCAGTAATAAATTCATAATTTGAATTTCCATATAATGGCGACCATTTAAAACTTTTATCTTCAAAATCATAAAATGAATTTGTTCCCATTACCGATATTGAATGAATACATACAATAACGCTTATAACGACAAATATAACAGTGCATAATGTCAAAAATTTATGTTTATTCATATTTTTCTTCCTTTCAATATGTTTTAATTTTGTATATAATAAATTAAACATATATTCATTTCAAAATGTTTTCTGTATTTACTTATTATTAAATCATTTTAATCATATTTATAATATCATAATATTTCATTGCTATAATAAATCCCCAATTCTTTCATAGTAACCATCCCCCTTTACTAATTTTTTTGAAATGAATATCCTTATTAATTTAATTATGATATAATAATATGTCTAAGTTTTATTAAATCCTATAATATTATTTATCTAAAACGTATTAATTACGTTTTTATATTTTGAAATTCATTATATCATATAAACCTACAAAATCAACACAACCTTGTATATCCTGTTGTTTTCTTTGTATATCCTGTAAATATACAAAAAATTTTAAATGATAATATAACAAGTGCTTTAATAAATTTATTTAATATTTTATTTCAGTTTAAAAATAATGCACTAACTTAATTATAGGAAATATCGTGCAGAGAATTTGTATATAATTATATAGTTAAAAACACTAGCTTGCCATAATATTAAAATCCCCGTATAGCTAATTTATGCTTTATGGGGATTTATTTTAAACTTAAATATTTTCAGCAACAAGCTCAGCCATTTTTACATCCAACCTGCGTCATACCATCTGACATAATATCAGCTGTTCTGTAATTAATATCAAGAACCTTGTCCAATGCATTATTAATAGCTTCAAAAAGTCATTTTTAGTTTACAATCGTATGCTGTCATATGTATTGTTTACCATATTAAATTATCTTCTGAAACAAGTAAAAAGCTGATAATCAGTATGATTATCAGCTTCATGGCTCCTCCCGAGCGGTGCCAGCTTGACCTACACAAAATTAATGCATCGGTCTATTTATTTTTTCTCTAAAAAAATTTTCTTCAAAACAGTTTAAGTAAACCTGAACGTTTGTTTTGTTTACCACTATTTTATTTACTACAAGATCAATC
>CALXQE010000017.1 GCA_944390495.1 uncultured Clostridia bacterium | reverse complement strand
TCTACTTCATTTAATCCTGTAACCTCAACTACTGCTCTGGTAAGTTCAGATACCTTATCAATCCATATAGTCGGTTTACCGATTTCTTCTGTGCTGTTAATGATATTTTCAGCCGCACCTGTTAATTTCGGCATATTTTCTACATCTACACCCTTTGATACTTCTATTCCGCCGAATTCATTTCCGCTAACGTCCACAACACCCTCAAGTGTCACTTCTCCGCCGTTTACAAGGATTCCTCCGTCTGCACCTGTTGCCTTTACATTTTTTATCGTTACCTTTGAGTTATTATATGCCTGCAATGCGTAAAGTCCCTGCCAGCCCATCTCATTTCCTGTTACTTCAAATTCTAAATCTTCAACAGTTACTTCTCCTGCATTTACAATCTGTATTCCGTCCTTGTTGTCAAAACTGATTTTTTTAGTACCTTCATAACCCTTTATTACTACCGGTCTTGTAACGTCAATAGTTTTATCTGATTCGATATTTTGGGTAATATTAATTACTTCAATCTCTTCATTTGCCAAAGCCTCTTCAAGCTCTTGCTGTGACTCTACATTTGCCGTAACCTCCGACGGATTTTGTCCTATGAAGAAGTATAATTTATCTCCGTCATTAGGTACTTCGTTCAGTCCTTCAATTTCAACAACGTCACGTGTAAGCTCTGATACCTTATCTATCCATATAGTCGGTTTACCTGAAGTTGTTTCGGTGTCATTTTTAAGATTTTCTAACGTACCAATAAGTCTTGGCATGCTTTCCACACCTACACCCTTTGATACTTCTATTCCGCCGAATTCGTTTCCGCTAACGTCCACAACACCCTCAAGTGTAACTTGTGAACCATTTACTAATACAGCCGCATCTGCACCCATAGCAGAAATATCTCTTAGTGTAACAGATGATTGATACGCCTGTATTCCGTAAGAACCATTCCACTTATCTGCTTCATCGTTCATTTTTACTGACATATTACGTATTATAATATCGTCAGCATTTACAACCTCTATACCGTCTTTTACTCCCTCGGCAAATGTAACAGTATATTTTCCGCCGTCTATTGTCAAATTATTTGCTTCACATACAATTGTTTCTTCTAAATATAAATCACTTAAAAGGGTAATCTGTGCCTTTTTATTGAGTTCCTTTGCCTTTAAAACAGCTTTTTCCATTGTGTCAAAAGCATTTTCACCGATTGTATATCTTTTTTTACCTACCGTAATTTTACCTGTCTTGTCTGCATATTCGCTGTTTACAATAATATCTGTACTTAGGGCATTTTGAATTGTAGAACCGCCCCCGCCTGAGCTTCCTCCGGAACTTCCGCCTGAGCTTCCGCCTGAGCTTCCTCCTGTTGAATCTCCACCGCCGTCAGTGCTGCCGCCGTTTTCGTTTGAGTCACCGTCTGAATCTCCGTTTGAGCCATTGTCGGGATTAGTTGGACCAGGATTTGACTCTACACTTCCTCCCATTACAATTTGCTCTCCTGATACAGTTGTACCGTTTAGTGTAACTGTTCCGGACTGTACTCCCGGTGTTACAATTAAATCACCGTTTATAGTCATTCCCTCAAGAATAACGTCAGGTGAATTAACTATTACTATACCGTCTATTGCTTCCTCTGCTTTATATACACCCGGTTTATTATAAAAACCCTTTACTGAATTATTTATAACAGTTACAGAACATGCCCTTGTCATTTTTTCCCCCGGTCTAAAAGTTCCGTCCTCGTAACCGTTTATAAATCCCCTTTCTGCCATTGCACAAATCGTATCAACAGCCCAGTCACTTATACTGTCTAAATCAGTAAAGGAAACTGATTTACTGTTATTTGGTTCTATACCCAAAGCTCTTGCAATCATTACAAGTGCTTCTTCACGAGTTACAATATCGTCAGGTCTTATTTTATTGTCGTGACCTTCCATAACGCCATGTTTAACTAATTTCAAAACAGCATCAGTATACCAGCTGTCAGGCAAGTCTTCATATATATTTTCGCCTGTTTCCTGATAGTTCATGATTCTGTTTATCATAACTGCCATCTCTGCCCTTGTAATATCATCATCAGGGCGGAACATATTGTCAAAACCCTGTATTACTTCGTAATCAGACCATTTTTCAATAGCCTCATTCGCCCAGTGCTCATTTGAATCTTCATATCTTGCATAAGCTATGTTACTGCCTGCTGATGATAATATAGCTAAGCATAAGCTTGATATAATAATACTTTTATTTATTTTCTTATTCATATTTCATCGCTCCTATTTTTTTATTTGGATTACCAACCTCGTTTAGTGTACATTTCAAAAACTCTTTTGTCAAAGGTAATAATTTATACCTCTAACACATTAATCCAAATATAATTATTATTTTACATATATTAGTTTAACTTTTAAAAATTACATTCTGTTTTTATGTATTTTTTTATTATAATCTTTTTTTAGTTGTCGCTTTGCTTGTATAAAATACATATTTTACTAAAATTTTCATACGGTTTTACTATTGATTTATTGGTAAAAATTTAATATAATTAGTATGCTAATTATTAATATGCTAATTATATGGGAGGGAATATGGATAAAAGTTTTCATTACATGATGATGGCTGTACAGTCACATTTTAGCAGACGTATTATGGAAGATGCGGCAAAAATGTCACTTACAACAGGACAGCCCAAGGTACTTGATTACCTTAGTCTTCATAACGGAAGTATCCAAAAGGATATAGCCGCAGGATGCTGTATAGACGTTGCAACTATGACAGGCATACTGTCACGAATGGAGGACAAGGGACTTATTGAACGCCGAAATGAAAACGGGAACAGGCGTTCTTTATATGTTTATCTCACCGAAAAAGGTAAACGCACAGCACAGGAAGTGCAAAGCATATTTCTCCTAAACGAACAAACTGCTTTTAGCGGTCTTGACTCTAAGGAGAAAGAACAATTTTTAGAAACTCTTTATAAAATATGTAAAAATTTAACTGATACGGAGGTACTGCAATGACAATAAAAAAACAGGAAACAGTAAGAAGATATGTATTTTTATTTATAGGTCTGTTTATTAACGCCCTCGGTGTAAGTCTTATAACAAAGGCAAACCTTGGAACATCACCAATCACAAGTATACCGTATGTACTAAGTGAAGCATTCGGTCTTTCAATAGGAATGTTTACATTTTTCTTTAATATTCTTTTGGTTATTTTACAGATAATACTTTTAAGGCGTAAATTTAAATTGTCGTCATTATTACAGCTTCCTGTAATTTTCGTATTTTCAGTATTTATTGATATGACTATGGCAATGCTATATTTTGTTAATCCTCAATCATACATATTTCAGCTTATTTCACTGTTAATAGGTTGTATTGTATTGGGATTTGGTGTATTCACGGAGATGGTAGCCAATGTTGTTATGCTTCCCGGTGAAGCTACTGTACGTGCAATATGTACAGTGACTAATTTTGATTTCGGCAAAACAAAAGTTGTATTTGATACAACAATGACTGTTACTGCTGTTATTCTATCATTTGCATTACTCGGTTTCCTATTCGGTGTACGAGAAGGTACTATTATTGCAGCACTTGTAGTAGGTATAATCGCAAAAAATTTTAAAAGAATTTTTTATGCCCTTGAAACAATACTTATTCCTACTAAAACGGGTAAAGGCAGACTTATTGTAAATGAAAAATCAAAAAGATAACAAAAAACAGAACAGAGATTTTCTGTTCTGTTTTTATTTTTGATTAAATCCCACCGAAAAAGTTTGTCTGTACTTTAATGGTTTTTGATTTGTATGTTTTTTAAACTGCTCAATAAAATTACTTACATCTAAATATCCGCACATTTCAGATATTTGGGATATTGATTTATTGCTGTTACGCAAAAGTTCCTTTGCCCTGTTTATTCGATAGAGCAAAAGATAGTTATATGGCGTAACACCCATAATACGTTTAAATATTCTTATAAAATGGTATTTTGAAACGGGTACTTTTGAGAGCATATCATCAATACCTATCGGTCTTTGGTAATTTTCCTTTACATAGTCAATAACTTGTTCAACGTATACATCGGACTTAATACGCTGATTAGTCTTTCCCATCTCTATTGAGTCATTGAGCAGCATTGTATAAAGTTTATGTATATTCATTGATATATCCGAAGAATTTTTTACTGATGCATCATAAGCTGACGTCATAATATCTCTGATTGTTTTTTCCGTTTCAAGGGTATTCGCCATAGACACAGAAAAAATATTTTCATGGTAAATAAGCTTTAACAGTTTTTCCGTATTTACACCCGAAAAGTGCATCCACATAAAATTCCATACATCACATACAGATTTATACTCATGTGCCTTATGGCAGTCAATAACTACCATATTTCCCGCAGGGAGCGTAATCTCCGTTTCATCTTCCCTTACAATGCCCTCTCCGCTTACGGTGTACAGAAGTAAAAAACTGTCGTGATAATCACGTTTTACGCTGTAATTTATATTTGCATAAAAACATCCTATCTCCGTCATATAAAATGGCATATTAAGTGCGGTATCGGTTGGAGTTATAGAAATCCATTCAGATTTTTCAGATACTTCCTCATTAAATTTTGTCACAAAAAACACCTCTTTTTCCATTATACCACATGAAAATATTACAGGCAATATTAAACCGCAATAAATTCATATTTTTGAGCAATTTAAACGGGTGACTTTTTCCCCGAAAGGTGTATAATGAAGAAAAAAACCTTAGGAGGATAAAGATATGGATAAAGTCATTGTAAGACAAGAAAAAGTGGTTATTCCAACATACGAAATATCGGAATATGACAAGAATCCGATGTTTTTGGAAAAACGTGTTTACCAAGGTTCAAGCGGTAGAGTGTACCCTCACCCGGTATGTGAAGGTGTATCTGACGTAAAAACAGACAAAGAGTATAACGCAATATTTATTGAAAACGATTATATACTTGTTATGATACTGCCTGAAATCGGCGGTAAAATTCAGCGTCTTTACGACAAGACTAACGGCTATGACGCAGTTTACTATAACGAGGTTATTAAACCTGCTCTTGTAGGTTTGGCAGGTCCATGGATTTCAGGCGGTATTGAATTTAACTGGCCTCAGCACCACCGCCCGTCTACATTTGACCCTGTTGACTATACAATAACAGAAAATAACGACGGTTCTGTAACTGTATGGGTAGGTGAAACAGAAAAGATGTTCCACACTAAAGGTATGGCAGGCTTTACTGTTTACCCTGACAAGGCTTATGTTGAAATAAAGGGACAGGTATATAACCCGACAGACAGACCTCAAACATTTTTATGGTGGGCAAATCCTGCCGTTGCAGTAAACGATGACACACAGTCAATCTTCCCGCCTGACGTAAATGCCGTTATGGACCACGGTAAGCGTGACGTATCAGAGTTTCCTATCGCTAAAGGCGTATATTACAAGGTTGACTACGCACCGGGTACTGATATTTCACGTTACAAAAATATCCCTGTACCAACTTCATACATGGCTTACCATTCTGATTTTGACTTTATCGGTAACTATGACTACGGTCAAAAAGCCGGACTTTTACATATTGCAGACCATCATGTTTCACCGGGTAAAAAGCAGTGGACATGGGGTAACGGTGATTTCGGTCAGGCTTGGGACAGAAACCTTACAGACGAAAACGGCCCTTATATCGAGCTTATGACAGGTATGTTCACAGATAACCAGCCTGACTTTACATTCCTAAAGCCTTACGAGGAAAAGACTTTTGTTCAATACTTTATGCCGTATAAGGAAGTGGGTGCAGTTAAGAATGCGTCACTTAAAGTAATTATGAGTCTTGACGTTGACGGTGAAAATGCCGCTGTTAAGGTTTATTCACCTGAAAAACTTGATGATGTTACTGTTGTACTTTCAAATAAGGGCGAAACAGTATTTTCAGAAAATGCCTCTGTTTCACCTGTAAGTATATTTGAAAAGAACGTTTCTGTAAATTACGACGATGAAAAGGATATTACTCTTTCTGTTTTAAAGGACGGTAAACTTCTTCTTTCATACACACCGGCAGGTGAAAATACAGAGCCTGTTCCGTCACCGGCTGAAGCTTTGCCTGAGCCTTGCGATGTGGAAACAACAGAAAAACTATTCCTTGCGGCAACACACCTTGAACAGTACCGCCACGCAACATATTCACCTGAACCTTACTACCTTGAGGGATTAAAGCGTGACCCGTCTGATATTAGACTTAATAACGGCTACGGTAAATATTTATATAACAAGGGTAAATTTGAAGAAAGCGAAAAATATTTTAGACAGGCAATAAAGTCATCTACATGGAAAAACCCAAATCCATACGACTGCGAAGCATATTATAACCTTGGTCTGTCACTTAAAGCACAAAATAAGAATGCAGCTGCATTTGACGCATTTTATAAAGCAGCATGGGACGGCAATATGCAGGATAAAGCTTTCTATCAGCTATCTTGCCTTTCAGATGACAAAGCTTTAGCACTTGAATTTGTACAAAAGTCACTTGTAAAGGGTATGCACAACATGAAAGCACGTACATTAAACACTGCCCTTTTAAGACTTTTAGGCAAAAACGAAGAAGCTACCCAGTTTGCAAATGAAACAGTAAAAATAGATCCACTTGATCACGGCTGCTACTATGAGCTTTATAAACTTACAGGTGACAGTGAGCTTCTTAATAAGTTTAAAGCAGTAATGCGTGGTGACAATCACAATTACATAGAGCTTGCCCTAAACTACATTGAAGCAAATCTAAAAGAAGATGCGGCTGATATTTTAAACATGGCACCGGTTAAAGACGAACCTATGGTACATTATTATCTGTTCAGCATAACAGGTGACACGGAAGAACTTAACAAGGCTGAAAAGTCAAATTCACTTTACTGTTTCCCGAACCGTCTTGAAGACATTTTTGTACTTTCCTATGCAGCAGAAAAGGGCGGTAACTTTGCAAAATACTATCTTGGTAACCTATACTACGACAGAGTAAGATGGCAGGACGCTAAAGCACTTTGGGAAGACTGTGCGGAAAAGATTAATATTCCTACTGTTTACAGAAACCTATCCCTTGCTTACTACAACAAGGAACATGACGCTAAAAAGGCTCAAGAGGCTATGGAAAAGGCATTTAATATGGACAAGACAGATGCCCGTGTATTCTTTGAGCTTGACCAGCTTTATAAGACTTTAAATTATTCACTTAAAATGCGTCTTGATAACATGAACGCACACCCAGAGCTTTTGGAAAAGCGTGATGATTTATATACAGAATATATCACACTTCTTAACATGAACGGTGAATATGAAAATGCCTATAACAGAATTATGAGCCATAACTTCCACCCATGGGAGGGCGGTGAAGGTAAGATTCCTGCACAGTACAGAATTTCTCTTATGAATATGGCAAAAACTGCTGACAAGGAAATTGCAATAGACATGCTTTCTAAAGCACTTGTATATCCGCATAATCTCGGTGAAGGTAAGCTTATCGGTAACCTTGACAATGATATATACTATATGCTTGGCTGTCTTTATGAGGATGAAGACAAGGCAAAGGAAGCATTTACATTGGCTGCAAGAGGTGACGGAGAATTGTCATCAGCCATGTACTATAACGACCAGCCGCCTGAAATGACATACTATGCGGCAAAGGCAGCAGAAAAATTGGGAAATAACAAACAGGATATGTTTGACAATTTCATAAACTACGGTAAATCTCATATTGATGATGAAATAAAGATTGATTACTTTGCAGTATCACTTCCTGATTTTCTAATCTTTGAAACAGACCTTAACAAGAAGAACAGAGTACATTGTCTTTACATGATGTCACTTGGTTATCTTGGTAAAGGCGACATCGAAAAAGCAAAGGAATATGCTGAGAAAGGTTTGGAACTTAATTCATGCCACGCAGGATTTATAGATATTTTAAAGGGGTGAAAATATGTATAAAATAGATTTAAGCGGTGAATGGCTATACGAAACCGACGAACAGGACAAAGGCATATATGAGGAATTTTTCAAAAGGAGCTTAAAGCATACAGGCTTTAAGCTTCCGGGTTCTTCCTGTGATAACAAGATAGGCAAAAAACAGGAATATTACACCGAATACTCAAAGGCAGCTGTTCGTGCTCCGAGAGAACGATATGAATATATCGCTCCCCTATGGCTTCAAAGAAAAATAAATATTCCTAAAGAATATGCAGGAAAAAAAGCAAGACTTTTTATGGAGCGTGTTAATATAGCATCAGACCTTTGGATTGACGGCGAGAAAACGGAAAGACAAATAATAGAGCTTTCAGCACCTCATGTTTATAGAATTTTTAAAGGACTTCCTGAAGGTGAACACACAATTACTTTGCGTATCGACAACAGAGATCTTTTAACTCTCGGCGATATGGCAAGCGGATACAGTGTTGATACACAGGGGTATTGGAACGGCGTTATCGGTAAAATTGAGCTTCAATTTGAAGATAACTGTTATTTAGAAGATATACAGGTATATCCTGACGAAAAAGGTATTGACATAAAGCTTACGGAAGTATCAGAGCATTATGCACCTTGCACCACAACACCTGCCACCCTTGAACTTACCGTAACATCACCTTCAGGTGAAAAACTTGACACAATTCGTCTTGACAGAGATTTATATTGTTCACATCAAGTTGAGTTTTTAAGATATGATATTAGTAATATCGAATGGTGGGACGAATTTAATCCAAAGCTTTATAACCTGCACGTTCGTTTTGAGTGCAGCGGTATTTGTGACGAAAAAGATGTTACATTCGGTATGCGTGTAATTAAAACGGAAAACAAAAAAATAATGCTAAACGGCAGACAAATAGCACTTAGAGGCACTATTGACTGTGCTCAATATCCGATAACGGGCTATCCTCCTACCGATATTGAAACATACAGAAGAAATTTCAAAATAGTAAAAGACTACGGCTTAAACCATATTCGTTTTCACGCTTGGTGTCCGCCTGAAAGTGCCTTTCGTGCCGCCGATGAACTTGGTATATACATATCTGTCGAAATGCCGCTATGGCTAAATAAAGACGTCGTGGCAAATGAAGTCGGTGATGACGCAATTCACAGAAGCTATTTCACTATGGAAGTTCTTACTATTTCTAAGGTCTACGGCAATCACCCGTCATTTATAATGTTTTCAAACGGTAATGAAAATATGGGTGATTTCGGTATCCTAAATGACATCACAACTCAAATTAAAGCCTACGATAAAAGACGTATTTACACCCTTACGTCTAACTTTGACCACCCTGTTTTACCATGCGAGGACTATCTTTGTGCCTTTGATGCAGGCGGTAACAGAATCAGAATACAGGATATGTACGACAAAATCGCTAAAAATACATACAATGATTATTCAAAGGCTGTTAGTGAAGTTTCTGTACCTATAATTTCATTTGAAGTCGGACAGTATTGTGTATATCCCGACGTCGATATAATCGAAAAATACACAGGCAATATGATGCCAGTCAATTTCGATATAATCAAAAAACAGATGATAAATGCCAATGTGTACGAAAAACGCAGTAAATATATTAAAGGTTCAGGCTACCTTTCAAAACTTCTTTATAAAGAGGATATTGAAAGTGCAATGAGAACAAAGGATTTCGGCGGTTTTGAACTTCTGTCACTTATCGACTACACAGGTCAAAGTACAGCGACTGTCGGTATGCTTGATGTATTTTATGATGAAAAAGGTATTACTTCACCTCAAGAATTTAAAGAGTTTTGTAATGATGTAGTGCCGCTGTTTAAAGCTGACCGTATTTTTGAAAATACCGATACGATAAACGCCACACTTGATTTATACGACTTCGGCAAGGAGAAAATTAAAAAACCTGAATTTAAACTTTCAGTTTATCAAAATGACAGCCTTGTCTATGAAACTAAAACAGAGGATACTTCCGTAAGTATTCCTCTTGATAACGTCAAAAAGCCTGCAATGCTTAATATAAAGCTTTCAGTTGGTGATTACACAAATAGTTGGAATGTGTTTGTATATGACGGCGAAAACACTGCTCCGGAATTTAAAACAATTTCAGATATAGAAGATATAAAGCAGGTTATAGAAAAGGGCGGTGAAGCAGTAATTACAGGTAAAAACCTTAAAAAATATGTTGACGGTAATTTTGTGCCTGTATTCTGGTCACCTGTCCACTTCCCAACGGATCAAGGCTGCGGAGCGTTAATTGACTCAAAACACGAAGTTTTCTCAAGCTTCCCGACAGGTGATTACATTGATTATCAATGGAAAGACCTTATGGAACACGCAAAATGTGCATTAATATCAGATTTCGGAAATGGGTTTGAACCAATTGTGGAACTTGTTCCGAACTACGTTACAAATACACAAAGTGCACCGATGTTTGAAGCAAAAATAGGCAACGCAAAACTTCTTTTATGCGGTTTTGACCTTGACAGAGATGACGCAGTTTCAAAACAGCTAAAGCAAAGCATTTATACTTACGTTACATCAGATAACTTTAATCCGTCACAAACTATTGACACAGATAAATTTATGTCGCTGTTTGAAGATGATAACAATTAAACCGCATAAATTTAGAATTATATTTTAGCTATTATTAAATGTCAAAGATCGGTTATAACTTCCCGACCTTTGATTTTTATAAGTCTTGTTCTTAAAAACCTTGACAAAACAATATATTTTGTGGTATAATATTATAGATGGCTTATAGAGCTTATGCGTCCGTAGCTCAGTTGGATAGAGTGAACGGCTACGAACCGTTAGGTCGTGGGTTCGAATCCCTCCGGGCGTACCAAATAGTAACCATGAAAGTGGTTACTATTTTTTTGTGAAAATAAATATCCCTTAGCTTAGCTGTTTTTTCTCAACCGACATAGCTTTATTTTCTATCCACACACAAAAGTACCCACATACAACTGCCGCTTGCTAAAGGCTGTATAATAAGTGTCATGTTAAAAAGTTTAGAGTGAATGATATAGATATTTTACATATCATTTATTGCCTTACTAACCAACTCATCTGCAACAAATCCGTCTACATCAAGCATTTCTACTTTAATAAGTTCTGTTTCCATAATTCCAAAGCATTTTGCTAACTCTTTTATATAATCATAACTGTAATCAGGTAAATACGGACCTCCCGCAGTTGTGACATAATACAGTTTTTCCGCCTTGCACATCCCTATCGGAACACCATTATATCCATACTTTGATGTAATGCCCGTCACATAAATATTTTCAATATAAATTTTAAGCTCCGCAGGAAACGACAAGTCCCAATATGGTGCCGAAATAACTATAATATCTGCTTTTGCAAATTGCTTTGCATATTTAAACATCGGAGAAGAATAGTCACCATTTTTAATAAAATTCGTACGTTGTTCTAAAGTTTCTTTTGTAAGCGGTGCTAATTTTTCTTCATATAGATTTAATTCTTCATATTCTTGATTCATTTTACTGAGTAATGCTTGTGCAATTCGATTTGTTCTTGATTCATTTCTGACACAACAATTTACATATAAAATTTTTTTATTTAACATATATATCACTCCATTACATTGTATCATAAGCAGAAATTTTTCGCTACTTATTATTTCAAAATCGGTAAGTATTTTGTACTTTGTAAATAAAAACAAAAGCGACAAGTTTTCAATAAAACTTATCGCTTTTCCATGGCTCCTCCAGAGCGGTGCCAGTTTGACCTACACAAAATTAATGCATCGGTCTATTTATTTTTTCTCTAAAAAAATTTTCTTCAAAACAGTTTAAGTAAACCTGAACGTTTGTTTTGTTTACCACT
>CALXQE010000016.1 GCA_944390495.1 uncultured Clostridia bacterium | reverse complement strand
AAAGGCATTGCAGTTAAAGCAATACCTTTTATAGCTCAATATCATAACTCTTGTATTTTATTGGTGCTGCAAAACAGCGTAAACTATGGGCTTTTTTCCTACTTGTAAGTTTCCGTTTCGCTTCACCAAATCTTTCAAAAAGAAACATAGGTTTTATGCTGATTTCACTGCATAAAACCTATGAATATAATCAAAAATCACCTTCTAAATATGCTCTTGTTATTACGTATGACGGTTCATAAAACGCACTGCAATTATAGTTGTCAATCTTCTCACATATCGGATTATTATATACCCGAA
Organism: uncultured Clostridia bacterium; assembly: GCA_944390495.1. GTDB lineage: Bacteria > Bacillota > Clostridia > UBA1381 > UBA1381 > Hominilimicola. The sequence continues at coordinate 6,725 of CALXQE010000016.1, read as the reverse complement.
TCATACCATGTATATAGTCCTCATCTTTTTCAAGCGTCTGTAAAATCAATCTTGTATACACTTTACCCATTTGCGTGGGAGTGGGAATGATGCTTGCTAAATCTTTATCAACATCTGTTATATCAAAATCACCATGTTCAAGCTTATAATCATTTATCCATTCATCAACTATTTTCAAAGGATTCTCACTGTGCAGCACATTTGCAACACTGATTTTGTTTACAAGCTCTTCATATCCAATCGCATTAACTACATATTTGTTTCTTTGATGAAGCTCTCTTGCAACTCTTTCAACCATATAGCACATAAAATATAAATCGTTTTCGGTAATTTCTTCATCAGGGAAATACTTGTTTTTCATATTTCATAGCTCCTCTCAAACTTTAGAGTTCTTAATGCTTTGTCAGTTGAAAATACAATCTGGTGCGTAGGATATTTGAATTTTACAAGTACCCAAAAGGCTTCTCGTGTAATCTTATTTTCAATATAATCTTCAATGTAATCCCATATAGTATCGTCCGCCATAGGTCCTTCAACTATATCATAGCTATGCTCCGTTCCTTTACGGCAAGCTATAACAAAATCAAGCCATTCTTCTATCATTTCATCAAATTTCAAGATATTTAGATTTTCATCCTCATTATAATTATATACATTTACAATGTGTTTCTTACCTCTTGTCATAGCCCATCTTTTTGCTTGCTTTTCAATATTTGTACAGTAAAATCCATATCCGAAATCCTTGTAAAATCCACTCGTAAGTATTTTCGGATTTTCTACTCTAAATGCACTGCCATGATATAATTTCATAAAATCACCTTCATCCATACGTATCTAATTAAATTATATACAAAACAGGTATACCTGTCAAGAAAAATGGCTTAGCACATTTCTTGCTAAGCTATTTTTCATTATTATTCTGTAATTCTCTTTAATTGTTTTTGAGTACATAATTTTCAAAAAAGTAATTGTTTCCTAAATTACAACATATTAATTCTTTCCTCTAATTCTTCATATTTCCTCGTAATTTGTCCTTTTAAAAATATTAACGTTTTTAACCTTCGTTTATGAGAAACTTTGAAAATGTATCATAACCCTGTTTCAAAACCTCAATGTCATTCTCAAAACCCGTTTCAAAATCAACTTCCCATAAACCTACATTATTTATAATCTCATGATAACATATTCTTACAATTTTTTCAATACATTTACCTTTTCAAGCGTCTGTACAGGGTTGCACGTTTTACACCTGTAAGTTCTTCTATTTCAGCAATAGTATATTCCTTACTGTCGTATAATCTTTTAGCCTTCTCAATCAAACCTGCATCAATTGGAGGTCTGCCTCCTGTTCTGCCTCTGGCTCGGGCAGCAGCAAGTCCTTCTCTCGTTCTGTCCACGATACAGTCTCTCTCAAATTGACTTATTGCACTTATCAGCGTAAAAAGCAGCTTACCCGCCGCTGTTGTTGTATCTATATTTTCTTTAAGTGACACAAGGTTTACTTGCTTTTCATTAAACAACTCCATAAGCTCAATTAGGTCCTTTGTACTTCTTCCGAGTCTTGACAGTGATTCAATAACAACTGTATCACCTGCTGTCAGCCTATCGAGCATTTTTTCCAGTTCAGGTCTGTGACGTTTTGTACCTGTCATTTTCTCACAATAAATATAGTCCACGCCATACTTACTTAGCATATCAATCTGTCTGTCCAGCACCTGTGCCTCTGTTGAAACACGGGCATAACCCAATATATAATTTTTCATAAATATTCCTCCATAAAAACAAACTCTGTCGAGGTTAATGCCTAGACAGAGTTTGTAACATTATCAATCATGAAACATAATTGAAATAGTGTGTCTATCAAAATATGTACTTACTTGAACCTTAATAGATTCTCCTGAATTAATCTTTTGATATCCTTTTATAATAATTTTTTCCTCCTTGTTTGGGGTTTCAGTTTTTACTATTTCAAATCCATCATTAATAAGGAGCGATTCATATTTTTCAGGATATTCTTCGTTATCATAAGAGTAAATATATCTTTGATAAGATATTCCACCTTCTATCACTCCACTATCATTTTTCACAAGATTGCCACCGAACCACCTATGATAATTCAAAATAGGTGTGTTTTCAAAATATATTGGTTCGTCAGGATATAACGGTTGAATTTGATTTGTTACTGATTCAGTAACTGTTATCTCTGAATCATTTGTATGCATTATATTGTTAATTGCTTTTGGTACATATTTTATTCCTAAGATAATAAATACACCTATAATAATTATAACCACAAGTACTTTAATAGTAGTTAGTATATTTTCTTGTTTTTGTATCTGACGGCTAACGTCTAGACGCATTTTTTCTCTTTCTTCATAACGTCTTTGTGCTTCCTCAGTATTTGAAAATGTAATATTTTCTCCTTCTATGTGCAATGATTTTTTTTCAATTTATTAACTTTATCTATAATTTCATTATGAAAATCTAAAATATTAAATGCATTAACTACATCTTTATTCGATTTCAAATCATCATTTAGCAAATTATATTGTTTAAGCAATTTGATTATAGAATCTTTTTTATGTTTACACTGAATAGGTGTGTTCTCAGGCATATTTAAAACTGTTTCTAATTGACTTGATATAAGATTCAGAAAATACATTTCAATTTCATATTTAAATCCAAAATAATTAGCAATCTTTGCAATCTCTAAATTATTTGTTCCAAATATTGAAAAAAGATGTTTATATATATCAAAATTATATGGAAACCTTTTTATGCAATATATCATCATATCAATCTTTTTTTCTCTTGATATAGTATGATTCTCTATGTTTGAAAGAATTGCTGTTACCTCTTCCGGTTTAAAATGTACACTTTTTACAAGTCCAAATTGCTGTAATTTTGTATACAATGCAAATCCTACATTTTCGCACATTTGACGCAAATCCATCGCATAATTTTGTAAAAATTCACTATTATGTAACTGTTTTTTATCAGAATATATATGATAATTATCAACAACATTAACAACAGAATCACCTATAAATCTAAAAGTCCCTGTAACAGCATTTAAAATGCCTGCATTTATAGCTCCTCTTATAGCACCAGATAATCCAAATCCACCGCCTTCCCAGTAACCTCTTGAACTTCTTTGATATTCTCTATATAATTTCTGTTGCTCTGCCTTGTTCAAGATTTTTTTATATTCTTTCGCATATTCTTTATACAAATCTAAGAATGGAAAGTAGTCAGCATAAAACTCACTTATAAATTGTTCTCTTGATATGCTCCATATATCAAATTTAGTCAAAACCTCAATAGCTGCATCTACACATGAGAATATGAATTGTGTTGTCAATTCCTCCATATTTTCCATTATCGTATCCAAATCATCAATCTCATATATAACCTTTATAAATTCTTGAACCTGTTCCCAACTAAGTTCACGAAAAATTTTGTATATTGAATTAAATTCATCTAATTCTCTATCAATTAATATTTCCTTATCTGCAAGTTTCCATGCAATACTCATTTTGTATCCCCCTGTAAACTTTTATTAGTATTATAATACGACTTCGTTGTATACCCAAAGCAATAACGAATCAAATTCTAATGCCGGTACTGTTTTATCAGCCATCTCTACCTGAGTTTTAAGAAAATATGTAATTATCAAAGGATGAACTTTACTATTCTTTACTTTTGTATATATTTCATAATCTCCTATAACATCTTTTTGTAATTCAAGCATATTCTGTGTGTAGTTTATTGCAGCTTTATTACCTCGCCCGGATGTGGTTCTCTTTAAATTCTCAACATTTTTTTTGGCTGTATTAAAATCTTCTATTTTCTTTTGCCGTTGCTCATCACTTACATCGTAGTTTGTTAATTCGTTTAAATCACACTTTAAAACATCCTGAGTTGCGATTAGTAATTCAAGTTTGGTAATATCATTTACTTTAGGTATAAGTAGACACCAAACAATAACAGCAATGACAATACCCACACCAATAATTTTTCCTTTGTTTTCCATTTTTCCCTTCCTTTACTATTTTATAATATTGGAATATATAACAGACAGCCCCTGTGAAATATCCATTTCTTCTCCATTAAGTTCAAAACCACATATATATGCAGAAAACCCTGTTGTTAAGTCGTTTGAAAATGTAAATTCATATTTAACTGTATATATTCCGTTGCTATCTTTAACATTTCCGGTATATATCACAAGGGGATAACTTTGGTTCTTTTGCTTTTTCTCTTGTTCCCATTCTCCATTAGTAAAAGTTTTTTCAAAAGCTTCCTCATATGTGATGTCTACATTTTTTGCCTTATAAATTTCTACAATCTGGCTTTTTTTAGCTACCTTAATATAATCTTTGGTGAATAATTCTCTACCCACAAGTAATATTGCTGCTATAATAAATAATACCAGTATAATTGATTTCATAGTGCCAACAAAGCAACCATCATTACTCGACATTTTTATCTCTCCTTTATTATACGAATTGCGTTATTATCTTCATCATAAAACACAAAGCTATCATTGTTCGTGATAAAGAATTGAGTTGCTCCTGATTTACCATCTTGATTGAAATATTCTGGCTGGGGTAAAGATTTAAAATCTAACACCTCGGCACTTTTAACATTTATACCCGTATCGGTAAGTTTTGTATCAAGATCACAGGTAATAATACTACCATACCGTGTGTCCCATATATAAAATTTTTCGTTTTTTATACCTATATAGCGACCTTCCATTTCGTCTTCTCTTATAATTTCCCATTCATCATTATTAAAATCATATTTTAAAAGACGATTGTAATACCATGTTGACGGTGATTCCGTATTAACGGACATATAGCGGATAAATCTGTACATACTGCTTCCGCTTTTAATTTCAAAACCAGTCTCCTTCCACTCAGAAACAATTGCTGATTTTTCAACTTCATCTTCATCACATTCAATGCAGTTGTTATTTATATCAAGAATAGCTTCATAATTAGCCATTTTATCCCTTAATCCATAAGAATCTGTTATATTGTTAAATTTACCGGTAAGCAATAGCTTGTCAGTCGTTTCGTCAAAATAAAGCTGTGTCACTTCAAAATTCTTGTAGTATTCAGTTTCGTCCGAATCATCCTGTGCAAGCTGTATTTGCGATACATCTACAACTTCACTTTTACTTCCGGATTCTACATTAAGTGAATAAACCATGTTTTCATCTGTATCATAATAATATAGAGTATTGCTGTCTAAGGTCATATGCATAAAAGTATCATCGATATTTACTTTATCAGCTAATGTATCAACAACATACGGACTCTCAGGTTCTGGTGTTGGAGCGGGTTCAAGAGTGGGAGCAGGTGTTAGTGTGGGTTCTTCTGTTGGTCTAGGAGTAGAAGTAGGTCTTAGAGTTGGTGTTGATTCAGGAGTAGGTGTAACAATAGGTGTTGGAGTAGGTGTAGGCATTATTATTGGAGTGGCAGTAGGTACGTTATCAAAAATCTTATTATCATTTCCGTACTGATACGCTCTCCATAACATAGCTGTTGCCTCGGCTCTTGTAATGCTGTCCTGTCCTCTGAACGTATTATCGTCATATCCAGATATCAAACCTCTTTCAAGTGCTGTGGCAACATATTTTCTCGCTTCACTTGATATGGAATTTACATCAGTAAACATCGTTGCTAGTATGGACTCGTCTGCACCTAACGTATCATATCCCTTTAATTTCACAAGTGCTACAGCTATATCCTCACGAAGTGCAGGTGTATCAGGCTTATAGTAATTTCCGCCATATATCTGATACCCACTTAAATACGGATATGCCGCATGAACATACGGAGCATACCATGCATCTGTGGCAACATCAGAAAAATCTCTCATCTGTGGAGTAGATATAGGTATTCCTGAAGCAATAGTCATAATTTTTGCAAATTCTGCTCGTGTTACATTATTGTTAGGATAAAAATTACCATTCGGATAACCAGAAACGACTCCTCTTTCATTCATTTCTCCCACATACGAAAACGCCCAGTGTGATGATGGTACATCATTAAACTTCTGAGCATAAGTCTTTGTAGGTTTATTAGTATATTCCTCCCCATATTCTACTGCGCTTACACTGGCAGAAAATATTGATACTGTCATTGCTGATGCCAATATTAAGCTAATTAGTTTTTTCATATTACCAAATCCTTTCTTTTGTAAATTTGAATAAAAAAATGTTTATATTTCAAACATTTTTGGTTGTTTTATTATACTACAACACAATCATTTTTGCAATACTTTTTTATTGCTTTTTGTGTTCTTATACATTATCAAATCTGAAATGTATAATAATATTACGAGGTGATATTATGGAAAAAAAATTTGTTGTAACTCCAAAAACAGAGCGTTCAGTTACAGTAACTGTCAGAATTGAAAAGGAATCACATGACCGTTTGGAAGAGCTTGTTATAAAAAGCGGACGCAGCAGAAATGAGCTTATCAATAAAGCCATTAAATTTGCATTAGATAATCTTGAGTTCGAGGAAGAGTGATAAAGTTTAAGCTTTATCACTCTTCTCATTGTAATAGTCAAGTACAGTTTTTATACATACCTCTACAAGTACAAACAAAATCTGTTTGACATACTTATTTACAGGAGTTACACCTCCATGCAGTCATTACAATACAGCATATCTTCCACCTCCTCCGGAGTAAATCCATCATTTAATAAA
>CALXQE010000015.1 GCA_944390495.1 uncultured Clostridia bacterium | reverse complement strand
GTCAACACGCTGTGTTATATCGTTCATATTCTCACGCATTGCCTTAATTTCCGTTGCTATTGTATGTACGCTCGCGGTCAGCTGTTCAAGATTATCAAGTCTGCGGTGTATGCTCTTGCAGTCCTGCTCTATTACTGCAATGCGTTCTCTCATTTCTGCTTCATTTTCCATACTACCACCACCTTATCCTATCTCAAATACAGGACACACAACTTGTTTTTGACTTTGGTTAAACTCATTTCTTAAAAGTGCCAGTATTTCATTGACTGTCATTTATCATTCCTCCATTATTTAAATAAAATCTTTATATGTGTATCATCAAGACGCTTTAAAACCCTATAGCCTATATCCGCCTTTGTTGCCACACCTTTTACACCGCATTTGCAAAATCCGTTTTCCATACAGCTGCCATCATCTACAACTACTATCTGACCAAGCATACCGACCAAATCCCATTCATTACGCTTTGCACGAGGTATATATTCTTCATTATACTTGTAATCCGGATTTAGCACAAAGTGCTCTACTGTGTGTGCAGGAATAATTATTTTACCGTTTTCGTCAGTCTTTTCAGGCACTTCAACTTCTTCTGTTAATGTCTGTCCGAACACATCAGTTAAATACTTACCTTGCCAATCATCATCAAAATTATTGCCTATGACTGATGGATTAGCTGATATAACACCTAATATATAATCACCCTCATTCGCAATACATATTTTGTCACCGTCAAGAGTTACAAACAATCCTCGTCTGTCAGCACTTTCTTTATTACCATCGAACCATTCCATATATTCGGCATAGTCTGCTCCAGTAGAGTTATATGCACGCATACCATAGACACTACCATCATATGCTATGCGAAAAGCATTTGAACGCTCTGTATCACTCGTACCATTACCTATAATAAATGAATCTCCGTTTGTGCCAACATAGCCACCCGCTGTGCCTTCTTTTGAAAAGTGTCCCGTCTTTAATTGTCCAGTTAATGCGGTGTTATACGAACCTCCAACAACCGCACAATTATTAGCTGTTACCCTATTTTCAAGACCGCCAAGAAGTGCTTCTATTCTCTTTCCTTGCTTCAAAACCGTTATAATATGCCATGTTGAATCCGATTCAGAATACATAAATATAACCGTATCACCTGCTTCCCAGTAATCTGTTGACAAAGTAACTATGCCATTAACACCTCGCATATAGTCGTCAAACATAAAGCAATATGAGTTACTATCACTAATTCTATTAGCAAAGGTAAACTTGATTACTGCTATAACTCCTTCTTTTTTTGCAACGTAATTTACAGGTATTTCAAAATGGAAACCATTTCTAGACTCGCAAACTGCTGTTATTACTGAAGCAGGTCTCCACTCGAAAGAATTTGAACCATTATATATAGCCTCATAACCTTTTTGTCCCTTTGTCGTTGGTGCATACAGAGTCTTACTAATTGGCTTTGAACCGTCGTACATACTCTCCGAACCGTTCACCGACAACGTAAGTTCATTAGGATTTGGCAATGTAGTTGGTGTGTCACTCAAATCAGAATAACTACCAGTGAAAGCCACTGCTTTCATATCAGAAAACCATTTCTTGATTTTCCCCAAGATAATTTTCATAGGTTCACCGCTGTTAATGTTACTTCGTGTAGATGCTTCCGTAAATGTGGGTGTTTGGTCATTTGTTGCAACATTCGGCACATTGCCAAGTCCTACTTGTGACTTTGTTACATTATGTGGATTATTTGTATCTTCGGTATGTTCATTTAATTTAAGATATGTTTCCTCCAAATCTTTTTGCAAAGCATATGCAATACTGCTTATTTCAACCACTATATTTTCTGATGCTGCAACAGTCATCGGAAAGTTTATTACAAACTCCGTCAGTACTCCACCTGAAATTTTATCTCCCGGACTATCAAAGGCATAACCTACCAATACTTCCGGATTATCAATATCATCTGTACCATCTTCATTCTGCAATTTTGCAAACAATCCAACTTCACTCAAATAAAATGTATCAAGTAATATGCCTTTTACTTCATTTGTAAATTCTGTTGATATTAAAATCGTATTGCCTTTTATTATTTTTTTTACTATAGGTAATTCTCCTAACGGTTTAATAAGTTCCGTCATTGACGCAATAGATTCGTTAGTACGAACTCCGTTGCCAAACTTACCTTTTGTAAACACAAGAGATTTTCCCATCGCCGTCAGTGCAGCATATTCAAGTCCCTTATTGGTAGGATAAAACATATCCATAATCAGACCTCCCTTAATGTAATTTCTTTAAATTTCTGTACAGCCCCACCGCAATATATCTTTTCCGTAATTGCAACTTCATAAAATATATTAAATGTCATGTGCGATTGCTTAATTTCTTTCAATTTTTTTCTAACCGCTTCTTCATCTATAATTGATGGAATTGCAGATATATATATAGCAAAACAACGTTTAGCATAATACTCATCCATTCTTACTGACACTCCAGCAACAGAAGAAATGATTTCCTCTATTCTTGACGTATTCATTGGCGAACGTTTACGTTTCTTCTCGATACAGTTTTGTCGACGCTCTTCAATGCTTAAGCTTTCGTCAGTTGTTATACCCAACGATTTCTCCCACCACGGCAATGACCATGTTGCTGTCTGCGGTACAACCTGCAATTTGAAACTATCAACCATGTCTTTTAGTTCATCATTCGCCATTCCGATTATTTGAAACAGCCATAAACCAACATAGCTTTCACCATATTTATTGGTAACTCTCTGTATCATTCTTTTAGCAGACTCGCTCGTCAATATTTCCTCTATGAGATCTGTATTATACATCAATCCACCTCCCCTGCAATAATCGAAATATTACTATTATCAATTATTGGAGTTTCTTTATCGTTTAGCTGGATATTTACCATTGCATTATTTAATTTTACATTCTTATAATCTTGAACCCCCTCCACACTAGACAATATACTACATACCCTTGTATAACGTATTTCACCATCATTGATCGACTGCAATAGGTAATTCTGTAATGCTTTTAGGTACAATTCTGTAATCGATTCAATATTAGCACCATTATTCAGCTCTACTGTTGCTGATACGCTTATGGTTATTGTTTCGGGCGGATTTACTATCAGCGTTACCCCTGGTGGAGCAAGCCTTCCTATTCCTGTTTTCTCGTTTGGAGTTTTTATCCCTGTTGTTGATAGTGGCGTCGGCTGCATTATGTAATTATATACAGCAGCACATAAATCTTTACTGCCGGGTTTTCCATTTGAGTCAGTTATTATAATTGTAATTATTCCACTGTCGTCCTCAACATCAGGATTGTCATCCGGTGATATTACAGTTGCCTCACCTACTCCTGTTACTGACATTGCCCAACGTCGATAATCATTATTATTACCAATGAAAGAATTATCAAGTGTTTGATCGTACTCTTTCATTCTCTCATTGAAACTATCGTCGTCCTCTTCGTCATAACCACCACTAATATCTTCTTCGTTGGTGACGCTCGTAATACCATATATCTTATCACTATTGATAACAACGGTACCTGCAATAACATTACTGCTCTTTCCCGCTAACACAGCTATAATCGGAATTACCGCAGTTTCTTCTTCGCTTATAGTTGCTTCCTCGGTAGTTAAAAACTTAATGCTTGCATTATTTGCAATCTGCTCAGTTGAAAATGTTGAATTTTTAGGTATTATTGTACCGCTTTTTCCCGTTACTGTAATATAACCTACCGCATACTGTGCTTTACGTCTTGACATACCACGACTGTCTCCGTGATAATCAGAATATACACCATAACTAAATTCGGGCCATATTAACTTAATCGCATTTAAAAGACAGAACTGTGCAAAAAAAGCATATTCATACGCTGTTGGATATGTCAAATTCCAAGGATGCGAACCTTCGCTTACATCAATATCTTTTGGCAAATTATCACGCATCTGTTTATGTATGCTGTCAACATTTTTATTCTTTATAAAGTCGGGTACAATAAATTGTGCCATATTTTAACCTCCTAATCTTGCCGTTATATCTATTGAGGCATTTTCGATTCCCAAAATCTTCATACTGACTTCCACCGCATCCGGTGCAAACCAATTAAATTTAAAATCACTTACTGCAACCGTTCTTTTGTAATCATCAGCCTTTAAAGCCTCTGTTATTTCTTTTTGCAGTAATATTTCTCGTGCCGACTTATCCTGCAGTTTAAAGACAAGTTTTGTATTTATCCCAAAATCCGTAGAATATGATGATTTGCTGTATCTCTCTGTCTCTAAACAATTCATGCACCACTGTTTCCAAGCTTCAACACCTGCTGCGGTTATTGCTCTATATTGACCATTGCGTGAAAAATCACCTGATTTATCATCAAAATTTATACTTTGCTTGTATCCAACCGGAATGTTCTGCTTAATATCGTCCAATGGTACACTGTTATTTACATTTTCTGTAGGAAATAAATTCGCCATATAATCATCCCTTTCTACATATTTTCACTGCCTGTCAAAACCGAAACAATTATAGGATCATTATCCACCCAACAAACCAGCACCATATCTCCGCTTTTGATTTTCGCAATACCATCAGTCAACGGAATATCTACCGAATGAGTATGACCGTTTTTTGATGATGTTGTTACCGTTTTTTTAGAATCATAGTCAATAGATAATCGTTTATCGATATAGTATTCACTCTTTGGTATTTCAACATCAAATCTCGCTATTTTAAGTCCTAATTCCTCCGTAATAATACCAAATTCAAGTAATACTTTACTGTTGTCTGTTACAATTTTTTGCGATTGTTTTTGCATCAGAAGACTCATTCTATCAAACGCATTCATTACTTTCATACCTCCTTAGCTCAATTTTGTTTCATCAGCCAATTCAAGATCCATATTCATTATTTTATTTACTCCGTCATGTGTAATACTCGTCACAATATAACGAACATTCATATCGCCTGCGCATACTTTAATAAGCTCACCTTTTCTTATCCATGGATTGTTTATAGCAGTAATTTCATATGTTGCTTTGGGATTACCGTATTCATTAAGAATATACTGCCCTTCATCATGTGCATTCTCATATAATTTATCTTCATCGTCCTTTTCATTTTCACTTTCAGTATCATCACGAATAATTTTTTGCAGTGTACCATATTTTTCGGTATTTCTCTCTAACGTATCGGTTATCGGCACTAAACCGCTGTCATCTTCCTTTCCCGTAAATACAATTTTAGTAATAACATCTTCCATTGAAACATCGCTTAAGGTAGATATGGCATTTTCACTTCGATTAATCTCGTAAATCGTAGCATTGACGTTTGCTCCTACCCTGTCCACATAAATTATATCTTCTGCACTGCGTATAACATATTTAATACCTGTATTTTTCTTTACTTTGTCGAGCAGGTCTTTTTGAAATATGTCTGAAATTTTGCCGGATAGAGGTAGTTTCTTATGGACAATAGACTCATAGTTATATCGTAAATCAATACCCCATGCCCAACATATATCATTAAATACATCTTCTGTTGTCTGTCCAGCCGGATAATATCGACAGTCTTCGCTCTTTTGTAAATATATAAGGTTGTCGTAACAAGTTAATGTTATAATCTTCTTCTGATTATTTTTATACTGTTTTCGCCATATATACCCTCGAAACACTTCTCTGCACATTTCGCCGTCATTTGCATATATGTACACTCTATCACGAACATTAAGCAGTTCTGACAGCAACTTGTCACCATTTATACGATTCATAAGACTAATAGATACTTTCTGTGCTAATTCATTCTTATTTTCCGTTAACTTTAGTTCTGTTGTAACTGCATCAACAAGAATATTCAGTCCATTAGCCGTTGCAATGTTAATACTGTATATCGGAGTCGCTTTCGACACTTTTCTCACATAATCCATATGTACCACCTCCTTTTCCACACAAAAACGGCTGCCCTTTAAACAGCCGCATAATTGCAATATTATTTACAATGTTAGACTTTGCAAGAAAAATTATATATATTCTTTCGGCAGCCAACCGATAACATATTGCCCTATCGGAGTACGACCTACATCGGCAGATTTGTCGGTTATCCTATATCTGCCAAGTATTTCTTTACCGTCATACATATAATATGTTCCTGTCACTCGACCAGCTATATTTTGAGCGTCAGATGATACATATATGGGTGCATTATTAAGCTCTATAGGTGTTCCTGCCTCTGTACCCTTTGATGTTGTACTTGGTATTTTAAGAACTGTTCCGGCAAAAATAAACCAACCATTTTCAGAATTAGAATATCCTCTGTTTTTCGCAGTTTCTTCGATGACATCTTTGTTAAGCTCGTATATTTCTTCCCAGCGTAAACCATCACCAAGATAACATTGCGCAATCCCCCATAAAGTATCGCCGTCTTTTACTGTATATATCGCTGGTGGTGGATCTGCTTCACGTTCTAATCCATACGCAGTATCTGGTTCTGCATTGGTTATTGTAAATGTAGGTTCTGTGGCATCCGAAAATTCTATATCATAATGATAATCACCGAATCCGTCTTGATAGGTCACGTTATAATCAGAGATGTACACATCCATGCATATTGGCGTTCCCGTAACAATAATTGTTAAAATGGTTTTATTGTATTTCCACATACTGAACATACCCTGATAACTTTTAGGATTCTGCCATGCATCATTTTGCCATGGCATATTGCTATGTATTTCACCCGGTAAAATACCATCTTCCCATCGTATTACTCTCACTCCCGTTCCGATAGGTTCTACAATGGTACCCATATCCATTATATTATACTCCGCAAAATTCTGTCCTCCGGACTCAAATTTAATTTTTTGAGGTGTCCATGGTATGGCCAAAACATCCGATGTTCCTTTTTCTATAAGATATATTACCGTTTTATTATCCATCATTCACTACCACCTCCTACAGAATTAGCAAATGATGCCGAAATATGCCGTTCGATTTCATCTGTAAGCATCTCCGCAATTTCCGTTGAATGTGCTTTGATATCATCTATTATACTGTTTTTTGAATTTCCGTTAACATTAATACTTACAGTGACACCTCCTATATCTATACTTATATTTTTTCCAGCTATACCTTCTATTGAGCTAGATGACTCTACATCCCCATAGTTGCGATTTCTTATTTTTGAATTGCCCTCATATGTTGTAGGCATTCCTCCTACAATGCCACCCTCAGCATTTTCAAGAACGCCTAAAGAACGTCCTGCCTGCATCCACAAATCAATACCTCTTTGTCGCCTTGCCGGAATAAGAGGTATGATTGCTTCCGGGCCTTCTTCTCCAACCCATGAAAGAAGTCTTTTTGATACAACACCTCCTGTTGCATTTTGAGCTACAGACAATCTACCTCCACTAAAAGAAAAACCTGGATTAGGATTAGTAATGGAATAATTTGCAGTTATCGCTATACTTGCCGATGCACTTCCTGAATATGGTCCAAAAGCAGGTTCTTTATTTATTTTATATTCAGGGTCAACACTAACATCAGCTGTTGTATTGGCTGTAAATGGTCCTATATTGAACTCTGGTAAATCATCAAAAGAATTGTTAAAACTTCCAAATTTTGGCTGTATATTAACTGAAACTTCTTGAGTAATCTCTTCCTGCATTGGTATGCTTGCTTCCAAGCCTTTATCTATAGTCCATTCATAGTTAGGCTGTAACTGAACATTAACTTCATGAATTTCTCCTGTTTCTTTGTCAATTTCGGCTATCTTCTGCCCCAAATTATCTATAACATCAAAATTTCCCGAAGCATTTACCTGTAATGACACATCTCCCTTATCTTGTAATTCAGATACTGTTATTCCAGCTTGATCCAAAACCGAAATATCACCTTCAGCGTTTACGGAAATGCTCAGTCCTCCGGCTGTTTTTACTTCCTGCATTTTTCCCGTGACATCATCTATTACAGATAAATCTCCGCTTGCAGAAATTTCGATATGTTTATTGCTGTCTATCAAGTTTAAACTTTCCGCAAATTTGTTAATATCATTTTCAGTATTTGTCAACGCATTCATATCACCTGAATTGATTACATCTTGTATACTTTTAAAACCATTCGCAGTAAGAGCTCCCGCCTCGGCGATTTGAACACCCGATGCACCCCATCTTTTCATATTTTCCATGGTATTTGCAGTAACTTGATCTAAACTTTCTCCGCCGTTTTGAACTGCCTTTTCAAAACTTTCAACTCCGCTTTGTGCTGCTGCCAATTCTCTGGCATATGAGAGCCTATTAAGACCTGAATTTTGCATTGCAGTATCAATATTAAACAAATCATACGTTGTATCTAATCCTGCCGCCCTATGTTCTTTGTATTGACTTATGCCAGAACTTGCAGTTTCAGCCGCCATAGCGTTAAATTTATTTACTTCCGAATTTCCTGTACCAACTCTATCTGAATAAGTAGTTATATCTTCATTTGCATTTTTTATTAAATTATCATAATTTGTAATAGCTGAATTAACATCACCAGCATCACGAATATCTGCACCCGTCAAGTTTCTTGCAGCATATACATAGTCACTTTCGCTTATAGTTCCTGCATTATATCTGTTCTGTAATGTTTGAAGTTGATTTCTTTGCTGTGTTGAATCTTTAAGGTCTCTCTTTGCCTTATCTAAAATTCTTGTATCCGAATATAATTTTGTCTGTGTTTCTCTATTACCCTCCGAACCTTCAAGGAGTTGAGATACGTTCTGCGACATTTGCAGTTCAGCTAAAGATTGTGCCTTTTCAATAGCCATATCCAATTCGCTCGAATCACAGCTTATGTCAATTCCATATTCCTGCATTAACAAATTATCTATTTCTTGCAAACGCTGTTTCGCCGTTTCCACATCTTCTAATCCTAACTGTCCCGAATTGATTTTACCCGTCAAATCGTTTCTTTCCCATTTTAAATCATTTAACTCTTTCCACTGATTAGCATATTCAGTAAGAGCTCCCTGATTTATTTCAAGGTCCTTTGTAAATTTTAGGGATGATAAATAAGAATGTTCTTGAATTTTATCAGTTATATCAAGAACAGCTTGACCTGCCACAGCTATGGCAGCCATAGGTGCCAACGGCGAAGACGTTAGACCACTTGCGACCATAGAACCTGCTTTTGAACTTGCAAATTTTGAAACTGAAGATGTTATCTTTTTTCCCACAGATTTTATAGTGTCTTTCCCAATAAAATCTACTATCCCACTACCTACGTTTTTTAGCTTTGACGCACCTTTTCCTATAAGCCACGTAGAAATTGCCGATGACGCTATGGGATGACTTTCAAATGCACCTTCTACATTTTTTCTTAATAAAACACCTATTTTATCACCTATCCCCGAGGCATTTTTAAATGATTCTCCGTTAATTATATTAAGTTCAAATGTCGCTAAGTTTTTTATACCTTTCACAACACCGCTGCTAAGTTCTCTTGAGAATTGACGAAGAGTATTACCGGCAGACTCCAGCTGCGGTTCTGCGGTTTCAAGCCAATCTGATAATTCTCTTAAACCTTCTGTTGCACCTTCCTGCAATCCTTGTCCCCATGGTAATTCAATTTTATTTTGTAACGTATCTTTTATATTTGACATAAGTCCTTTTGCCGTTTTGTCAGATACTTTATCCATCATTCCGTCATATTCCTTCATTCCATCGAGAATGTATTGAATAGCATCGCCTGCCGGAATAAGACCGTCTTCAGACATTTTTCTTGCTGCAGTAATCGATACTCCCATTCCTTCAGCTACATACTTCCATGCGTTAATTCCTCTGTTTGTCAATTGCATCATATCTTGCGAATACACCCTACCGGACATACTCATTTGTTGCAGAGCATATATTATACCTTCAACACCCTCTGTTCCCTGACCTGCCGCCGATGCAGCATTTCCGACTTTTGTTAAAACATCGATTATTCCTTCTGCATCAGAGGCTATTCCGGCTCTTAAAATTTGTTGTGATGATGAAATTAAACCACTTGTATCAAACGGAGTTTTTGCAGCAAAATTTTGCAATTCATTCATCATATTCTCTGCAAGACTTTTTGAACCTAACATCGTTTCAAATCCTATTGACGCTGTTGTCATTTGATCAGCATATGATATGGGTTTCATAATAGTTTGTTGTGCCATCATACCTGTTGCTGCCCCCATTATCATATTTTTAACATTAAAAATACCATCAGTTACTGAAGTAATTTCAGATTTTATGCTATCTTTTATATTACGTCCTATTCCTGATATTTTTGATAACGTATTTTTTGTTCCAGAGAAAATTCCAGTTGCTGTTCCAAACGCACTTTCACGTTTTACAGATTTTAAATTTCCTTTAAAAATTTCATATTCCCTTGATGCTTCTCTTACAGATTCTTTTGCTCTTGAATATCTCTCAGCTTCGCCTTTCATAGCATTTTGATTGGAGAGAATAGATGAATTTACTGTTTTGTATTGATTTTCAAGGTTATCTAATTCCATTTTTATCCATTGGATAGCTTTTTGGTTATCATTATATGTTTTTGAACCTTTGTTGACTATAGTATTTGAATGCTCTAAATTTGCTATTTCACCTCTACGTGAACTTATCAAAGATTCCAAAGATGTTTTTTGAAGATTTAAACTGTGTATATTTTTCTGTAACGCTTGTGTATTACTTTCATATGCTTGCTGTGTTTTCTGAAGTACACCTTTCTTCGATTCAAGATTTATTTCAGCATTCTTCAGATTATTTTTATATGTTGATAAACTGTTTATGTTTGTACCTAAAGAAGAATTAACTTTTTCTAATGCTGATTGACTTGTTAATAATCCTGAAGATAGTTTTTGTCCTGCTGTTGCTGTGCTTGATATTCTTGATGACGCTCTTTCAAGTTTGTTAAGGCTTGTATTCAGTTTTTCCGCCTTTTCAGAAGCTCTGTCAGAAAAATTTGCAATTATATCTATTATTATAGACTCTGCCATGTTAATTCCCCCCTTTCTTTTCCATACAAAAAGCAGCTGCCAATAATGACAGCCGCCGTTTTTTATTATTTTTCTCTGACAAGTATTTCAGATAAATCACAATTTAAGACTTCACAAATCTGGTCTAACTGTTCTAAATTAACTTTATCAACCAATTCATTGTAAATATCGCTAATTGTATTCGGACGTATACCTGTTTTTCTCGCAAGCTGAGCTTGTGTCCAACGCTTTTCGCCCAGCTTATTGCTCAGTAAAATTCTAATTGCCATTTTATTACCCATTCACTGCGGCAGACGTTGCAAGAAATTTGTTTATAAAATACTGCTGACCCTTACCAGTTACCTTTGTCGTTTTATTGACAGTCGTATGACCGTCTGCATGTGTTATGGCTGTTTCCTTGACTTCAAACAGCTTAAGTTCCATACTTTTTTGTGTTGGAGAATTATAGTCTGTTCCCTTACGCTTTATAAGATAGCCTTTTTCACGAAGCCATGCAAATAACCTTTTTTCTCCTATTTGAACTCCGTTTTGTTTGAGAAGTTTAGCTAATTCTCCTATAAGTATTGATGTCTTAGATGACGTTACCGCGTCCGCAAACACAACCTTCGGTTTATCATTTTCTATACGCTCATTCAAATTTCGTACCGTTTCAAGCGTACTCTTAAATAGTATTTTCGTACTTTCATCTGCAAACGGTAAATATGTGCCGATAAAAGCCTCGTCATCATTCACATATCCGCCTGTCCTGCGGATTGTTGGCAATACCTCATCAAATACCCACCTTTCAAACTTCTCCGCTTCGGGTAATTTGCTGTGGGTAATAAGACGGTAGACGTCTCCTTCGGGAATATAGGAAAGTAACTGCTTACCTCCATCGGTAAGGGTGTAACGTTTCGTTACACCCTTACAATGGTCTGCAAGTGCTTTTCGGGAATTAGCATATCCCAAGGCTTTTGCTATATCAGCCCCACAAAAGTATATCTTTCCGTTTTCTTGTACGGTTCTAATTAAACCGAATTGCTCACTTTTAAAAATCTGAATTTCATTCATTTACACATAACCTCCATGTTTCCTCTGCTCCGAGTTCTTTTATAATACGCATAAATCTTAAAACCTTTTCCGCTTCATCTGATGTGAGTGTCGAAAATTCCTTTTGTGTTGTGTCGAGGTTATCTGTCGTACTTTTAATCATTCTAAAATACCTCCGAAATCTCTTGATTTTCCGTTTGAGGTATGATAGAATAGATTTATCAACCTCAAACGGTTGTTGTTTATAAGCAGGTGTGCTACTTTGGCGGGTGCAACCTGCTTATTCTTTTATATTAGGTTCACACTGAATTTCAATCCCCTTGCGTATAACCTCCGATTTTGATACATTATCTCTTTCAGATATTGCTTCAAGTTTATCGTAAGTTGTATCATCTAATCTCACTTTAAAAGTTTTATTCTTAGGGTTTTTAGTCAGTTTTGTCCCTTTTGATATACCCATGTTATTCACCTCACTTTCCTTGTGGGTACGTTATAATTATAACGTACCCACAAGGAAAAGTCAAGAGGTTTTTTTTTATTTCTGCAAAAGTTCATCAGAAGTCACATTATCCATTCTTATATTACCTCCTTTTCTATTGAAAACCCAAAGAAAGTATGATAGAATAGATTTATCAACTCTCAATGGGTTGGTGTTTATAGAGCGTTGTTTTTGTTGGTAGCGGTTGCAACGCTCTATTTTGTTGTTTTAATGTCAGGTTTTAACTTTTTTATCCCACGTCTTATAGCTTCTGCTTTTTCGATGTTTTCTTGAATACAATACTTTGATAATGTATCAGATGACTCACTATCTAACCTAACCGTAATGCGTTCAATTTTAGGATTTTCAGTTGGTCTACCTGTTCTTGGTGACATATTCTACCCTCCTTTCTTTTGTCTGCCATAATTATATATTATTGTCAGCCAAAAGTCAAGAGGTTTTTAAACTTTTGCAATAAAAAAAACAGCTTCTTACGCCGTATTAACGTTCTTTTTTCTTAAAGTGACACAACATAATTGGAATATTCCCTTCTTCTATCGCTTTGTTGAAAAAAGTAAGTACCATTTCACGTTCACCTTTCGGTAAATTCAATATTTCATGAGGGAATGTACGAAAGCCCGAACAAACAAAAATATCATACAAAGCTTTCGTCAATGGACTTAC
>CALXQE010000014.1 GCA_944390495.1 uncultured Clostridia bacterium | reverse complement strand
ATTAACAAATAATGATAACATATTTACATATACTTATGATAAGAACAGTAATTTAACAGATGTAATTGATGCGGCTAATGCGAATATAGATACGCATATATCATATAACAGTGCTAATCTTCCTGTTACATATCGTAACCGTTATGGCGGTAAGGATTTTAGCTATAATATGACCTATGATTTGTTGGGACAGAAAAAAACAGAAACGGATACAGCAAATAACATATCAAGAGAGTATTATTATACAAGTCTTGGTCAGCTGTCTATGGAAGAAAAGACACAAGACGGAACAGCTGTCAGCATTGATTACAGTTATGATAAAAACGGTAACCGAATTCAAATGAACGAGTACGTTCAAGCAACAAATGCACATAATGTGACAGATTATACGTATGATGCAAACAATAGAATGACGTCGATAACAAATACAGTATCAAATGAGGTAACAGATACTACAAGATTCTATTATGATGATAACGGAAATACAATAGCAGAACAAAACAAAATATATTCATCAGGAGCAGAAAATTCAAAGATGCTTTTGTCAGGACGCAGCGGCGGAGGCACGATGAAAGTTTATGAATATGATAAATTTAACCGTCTTGTAAAATACAATGATGGAGGAACGGAAGCTACCTACACATATAACGCAAATAACCTGCGTCAGAGTAAGACGGTAAACGGCATTAAGACAAGTTTTGTATGGAACGGACAGAACCTTGCAGGAGAAACTAAAAACGGAACGACAACATCATATACATATGATTCGACAGGAATAATACTGTCAGATAACGGAACAGACACAACAAGATATATAAAAGACCCACATGGAAATGTAGTAGCAACGTCAAGAAACAATACTATTATCGGGGAATATGATTATACTGCATTCGGTAATCAAACAGAATGTACTGATACATCAAACCCATTCCGTTACTGCGGTGAATATTACGATGACGAAAACGGTCTTGTCTACCTCCGTAACCGCTATTATAACAGCATAATAGGACGCTTTATAACCGAAGACCCCGTCAAGGATGGACTTAACTGGTATGCTTATACAGGAAACAATCCTGTTACGTTTTTTGACCCGAGCGGATTGGCTTCGGATGATGAATATAGAGATTCTGGCGATATTTATTTTATAAATAAAAAATTGATGTACATATCATATGTAAGATTGGAACTGGATACAAAAAATAACCAATGGGACATAAATAATTGCTACAATGAAATAGATAAAACAAAGCAAGAAATTATTAATTACTTATATGAAACAGATGCATGGAGAACAAGTAATGTTGCAACTGTTTTAATATCTGTTTTGAGTAATGATACAAGAGAACAAAGTCTGAGTGATTTAAATGCATTGATAACAGTTACAAAAGCGTATCACGACCAGTTAAAACCGGAAACTGTAAATCCTGAAATGTCATTAAATGCACTTGTAAATATCTATAATGATAATAATAAAGATAATGTTTTATATTTAGCAGGAGATTTTATATATACAGAAAAAATGAAAAATAGATTTTTAGGAACTCACATAGCTCAAAGAATAGGAGCTTCTTGGTATTATAACGGAAAGACGGTGATAGATGTATATGACCCTAATGAACAGGAGGATTATAATTATGGTATATAGAAAAATTGTAGCTGTATTATGTATTGTATCGTTGTTATCATCATGTTATCAACAAGTATATCCAACAGCAAATGATAATACAGAAATGTGGATAGGTATGGATGAAGAAAATATTTATTATCAAATGCCTACAAATAACTTTAATTATTTGTTCAAAATAAAAGATATGGTTGCACAAGAAATTGATAAAGGGTATATTTTTTCAATATATACTGGTGATGATGGTATATATTATGCAATAAATTATAATGAAGATAATACAGAAATCAAATATCTTGAAAAAAATGCAGAAGAGCCAGTAGTTCTGTGTTCTGTAGAGCATTCGGAATTAGGCAATGAATACAGAGAATACATTTATAAATACGATGACAGTTTATTTTATTCTGACTCTGAAGGGAAAATATATGAGTATGAATTTTCTTCAGGAAATATATTGAAGCGAATTGAAAATACCAATTGTTCTGTTATTTATGGAGACAAAATATATTATTCTGATAAAGGAAATATTTATTTAGATAATTTAAACTTTGACAATCGTATTAAAATATTAAGTATTGATGATATCTATAATAGGTTTAATATTGAAGAGGTCCCAGGTCAAAGAGAGGGTTCTGTTGCACGGATGTCTATATATAAAGATAAAATCTATTTTACCTTTTTAAATCATTTTGCAAGCACTTGGAGTGTGATGTTTGTTTGCAACATAGATGGAACAAATCTTAAACTGGTAAATGATGTTTTTAAAATAGGTCAATTTCAAATTTATAAAGACAAAATATATTTTTTGAAATATACTGACAACAATGAAGGTTTATACTGCATGAGCTTAGATGGAAAGGATATCAACAAAATCAATATAGATATACCGTATTATTTTTACATAAAGAATGATTATATATATTATCAAAGTGTTGATGATAGTGAGATGTTATATGAATATAATTTAAACGAGGACAAATCGGAAAAATGTATCAACAAAGTTGTAATTAGTGATAAAACATAATATATTAAATGTTTCAAATGATTATGTAAGATGACGTATATATAAAAGATGAGTGGAATTGTATAGAAGTAACTGGTTCAGATAGAATTAATGGTAATCACGTTGTATATACAATAATACCATAAATAATGAAATTGATTGGCAAAAAATGTGCTGAAAATGATGGAAGAAGTACTTTCTATTGGAGTGGTGTCTTACAATTAGATGATACAACGTTACCTCTTATAGAAATGGTTCTACTCCAGAATATTTAGACTGGGCTAGTTTCCCTGGTGTTGGAACAAATGTAACAGTTGAATTTATAACAAATTTTCAGGAACAGGATATAGTGTATGCATATGATAGTAACAAAAATGTAGTGCCAGAAAGAGAAATCGTTCAAATGGCTCTAGGACATGAACTGATACATGCATTAAGGAGTATGAAAGGGAATAGGAAAAGTACAAATCTAAAAGGAACGAATTTAATGAATGGTGCTGATAATGAATATTGGACTCAGGAAGAATTTGATACAGTTGGAATAGATTATGTAAGAGATGATGGTACATATGCAGATGCTTCAAATTGGTATTTTACAGAAAATAGTCTGCGAAGCGAGCATGGATATTCGCAAAGGGTAAAATCCGAAGGGGAAAGATGGTAAAAATGAAAAATAAACTTTTATTACTATTAGTTATTATAATAATTTTTATAGCACTATTAAGTCAATTAGGCGTATTTATTACACCTGTAAACAAACATAATATAGAATATGCAAAGGAAGAATGTAGGAATTTTAATTTGCTAAATAATTACAATGAAAAATATGTTACTCGTGAGGAATTTTTGGAGGCAATTTTAAGAGTTATAGGATTAAATGATAATCTTATTTCTTTATATTCTGAACTTTTAAATGGTACTTTTCCAACAAGTGATTTTCAGGAGGAACCATATAAATCTGAAGACTTTGATGATATTATT
Source organism: uncultured Clostridia bacterium (assembly GCA_944390495.1). GTDB lineage: Bacteria > Bacillota > Clostridia > UBA1381 > UBA1381 > Hominilimicola. The sequence goes on along the minus strand of CALXQE010000014.1, from coordinate 891 downwards.
CAATATTATGTGCTTTGTGATATTGCTCAACAAAATAATATAATGCAAGCATATTTTTCGCAAAACGGTGAGTTTAACGAATATAGATATAAAGGAAAAGAACTTATCAGTTTGCATGATGCGGTAGTAATGATGCAAGCATGCATTTCAGATGTGGATACTTATAAAGGAATGTTTGAAAAAAAATCTTTGCAGCATTATAAGCTGTTAATAGATGCTCATAGAGATGGTATTTTAAATGGAACGGATATGGGGTATTGGTCTTTTGTTGATACAAAATTATCCCGTGATGAATTATGTATATTACTATCAAGAATGTTAGATCAAAAGCGTTATCATTATATTTTGGATGTAGATAATGCTAAAGAAACTGTAAGAATCGACCAGAACAGAGAGATTACATATAAAGAATTTTTATTTAAGAAACAAGAATAAACTTAAAAGCAGAAGTACAATGACGGTTTGAATATGATAAATTTAATCGTCTGATAAAATACAATGACGGAGGAACGGAAGCTACCTACACATATAACGCAAATAACCTGCGTCAGAGTAAGACGGTAAACGGCATTAAGACAAGCTTTGTATGGAACGGACAGAACCTTGCAGGAGAAACTAAAAATGGAACGACAACATCATATACATATGATTCGACAGGAATAATATTGTCAGATAACGGCATAGACACAACGAGATATATAAAAGACCCACATGGAAGTGTAGTAGCAACATCAAGAAACAATACTATTATCGGCGAATATGACTATACTGCATTCGGTAATCAAACAGAATGTACTGATACATCAAACCCATTCCGCTACTGCGGTGAATACTATGATGATGAAAATGACCTTGTCTATCTCCGTAACCGCTATTATGACAGCACAACAG
>CALXQE010000013.1 GCA_944390495.1 uncultured Clostridia bacterium | reverse complement strand
AGAAGATGTAATGTCAATAATGAAGTGTTTTGATAGTTGTATAGGAATGCGTCTGCACACTCTTATATATTCAGCTGTAAATGCAGTTCCTCTTATTGGAATAGTTTATGATCCGAAGATAAGTAGTTTTATGGAGTATACACATCAGAAACTTTATCTTGAAGCAAAAGGACTAAAAAAAGAAAATTTGTGCAAGATGCTTAATAAATGCGTGTCAAATTATGATATTATAAAAAATGACTTAAAGAATAATTATGATTATCTAAAGGAACAGGCGCAGCTAAATGGTAAATATGCCATTGAACTGTATGAAAAGGGGAGTGTTGAACTTTGAGTAAAAAAACATCAGCACGGGGAATGCTCCTGACAGCCGGTTTTATTGCTATGGCTACGCTGCTATCAAAAATATTGGGACAAGCACGTGATTCACTGCTTACGGCATATTTTGGTTCTGGAATGGAATCTGACGCTTTTGTCATTGCATCAACTATTCCAACAACCTTGTTTGACGTTATAATAGGCGGTGTAATAAGTGCAACGTTTATTCCAGTATTTAATGATATAAGATCAAAACACGGCACAGATGAAGCAATGCGTTTTGTAAATAAGTTTGTAACGCTAATTGTGTCAATATCGGTACTTATAGTAGTTGTAGGAATAGCGTTTCGTGATGGGTTGGTTACCATTCAGGCACCAAGCTATTCGCCGGAAAAACATAATCTTACTGCACAGCTTATGGCGATAATGTTTCCGATGATAATATTTACAGGTTTGGCATTTTCTTTTGTAGGTTTATTGCAGTCATTTGGAGAGTACAATATACCGGCAATTATAAGCCTTGTATCAAATATTGCGATTATACTTTATTATATACTTTTAGGTGAAAAATTTGGTATTTACGGACTGGCTGTTACAATGGTAATTGCGTGGAGTTTGCAGTTTATAATATTGATTCCGTGGATACGAAAGTTTGGAGTTAAATTCAGACCTGATTTTAAGTTTAAGGACCCATACATAAAGCAGACACTTATGTTGGCAGGTCCTATGCTTATATCTACTTGGGTACAACCTCTATATACAGTTATAAATCAAAGGTTTGCAACTAATATAGAATCGGCAGCAACATATATACAGCAGTCAAATAGACTTTATATAATAGTTGTTGGTGTGTTTAGTTTTGTAGTAACAAACTTGATTTTCCCTAAACTTGCACAGGCTGTTGCGTCAGGGAATAATGATGAAGCAAAAAAACTTACAGTAACATCAATTCGTGCAATAGTGCTTGTTATAGCACCTCTTATGGCTGGATTTATAGTTTTATCAAGACCGGTGGCTGCATTGATATTTGGATACGGAAAAATGGATGATACAGGAATAAATGCAATTAGTACATTGTTAAAATTCTATTCAGTAGGTATGTTAGGGTTAGGTCTTAATGAAATATTGTCAAAAGCATTTTTCTCGCTTCAAGACAGCAAAACACCTATGAGAAATTCGATAATCAGTATGGTTATAAACATATTGCTTGCGTTTATACTTTATAATACAATGTCTACCAACGGACTTGCTTTGGCAGCGGCGGGAGGCTCAATATCAAATGCCGTTCTTAACTGGCATTGTATGACAAAAAAATATCCGGATATGATTAAGAAAAAAGATATTCTTTCGATGATAAAATGTATAATTGCAGCTGCTATTATGGGAGTGGTTGTTTATGCAATATATATGTTTACAGTAGGTTTGGCAGATGGTAGAGTCGGAGATATAATTGTCTGCGGAATTTGCGGAATTTCAGGTGTTTTGGTGTATGGAATTTTGTTAATATTATTAAAAGTTGAGGATATAAGAAATTTACTTAAAATGAGAGGGTGAGTATATGAACAGTTTTATATTATCGGCAGTTGCTACATTTTTTAAAAGCTTTGTCGGTATGTTAAGAAAAAGCGGAGTATATGCTTTGTTCATGAAGATATATAACAGCATATCTTCTGCGTGGAAGAATAGTTCAATAATTTCCTTTATTAGTAACAAAAAAAATGATGACAGAAGTGTAAATAGCATTACAGCTAAGGTACTGTATAGTCCGTTTCGATTCATTGAAATTTTGCGTAGTAAAATCGGAGAATTTATAGAAAAAAATATTGCTGAAAGTGTAATATGCGACTTAGCAAAAACTTATTTACACAATTTTATGGCAGTAAATACAAGATTTTTTGGAATAATGATACTTACTACTGTAATTATCTATTGTATAGCTAATATGAATTTTTCAAAGATTGCTGCAATAGTTGGTGCTGTAGGCGCAGTCATGTGTATTTTTAATTTTAATCTTATGGGATTTTTAAATCCAAGTAAAGTGATTAACTTTTTAAAGAATGCTGCCGGTTTTGAAAATCTTGATTTTGAGTTTTACGCAGAAGAAAGAACTAAGGGGAAAACAAGACTCGTGATTGCACTTGTAACAGGTATTGTAACAGGTGTAGCAATGAGTGTAAATATGCTTTACGGTATGGCAATACCTTTTGGAATATTTGGTGTTCCGCTTGTATTGTATGCACCGATAGTTGGTGTGTATATCGCAGTATTTTCTGCTCCATTTCTTCCGACTATGGCATTGGCAGGTCTGTGTATATTAACAATGTTCTCACTTGTTATTAAATACATGACAGATAAAAACTATGGCTTCAAATTTGAAAGCACCGGAATACTTATACTATTGTTCCTTGCAGTGCTTTTTGTGTCTTGTGTTTTTTCATTTGCAAGAGGCGAAAGTCTTATGGTATGGGCTATGTATCTTGTGTTTGCAGGATTTTATTTTGCTATTTTAAATACTGTAAAAACAAAGGAACAGCTTTATGGTTTATTTAAACTTCTTGTAATATCAGGTGCACTTGTTGCTTTATATGGTATTATGCAGTATCTTTTCGGTTGGACAACATCAAATGCATGGATAGATGAGGAAATGTTTGAAGATGCAACGATGCGTGTTTATTCAACTCTTGGCAACCCGAATGTGCTGGGAGAGTATTTGCTGTTAGTGCTGCCTGTTGCGGCTGTATATATGCTTAAATACCAGTGGAAAAGAATTTCAAAATGGGCATATATTGCGATGTTTGCGGTTCTTGCTCTTTGTCTTGTCCTTACACAGTCAAGAGGATGCTGGATTGGTTTTATGGTAAGTGTTGCAATATTTGTAACTTTCTATGAAGGTAAAATATGGGTATTAATTCCTATTGTACTTTGTATTTTGCCATTTGTGCTTCCTCAGACTATTATTGACAGAGTTCTTAGTATAGGTGATATGGATGATTCATCAACTTCATATAGAGTATATATTTGGATGGGAACATTGGGTATGATAAAGCACTATTGGCTTGGAGGTATAGGAATGGGTGAAGCGGCATATTCACAGGTATATCCGTTCTTCTCCTATAATGCAATAGTTGCACCTCATTCACATAATTTGTACCTGCAACTTCTTGTTGAGGCTGGAATAAGCGGACTTTTGATATTTGTTATAATGCAGGTAGTATTTGCAAAGAAGATGTCTATTGTATATAAATTTGGTGATAAGAAGAATACAGATTCTATGCTGGCTCTTGCAATAAGTAGTGGAGTTATAGGTTTTTTGGCACAGAGTATGTTTGACTATACTTTCTATAATTACAGAGTGATGGCAATATTCTTTATGATTATGGCAATGGGTATGGCACTAAAAACAATTAAAGAAAGGGAGGTACAGAAGAAATGAGAAAAATAAAAGTAATTGAAGTTTCCTCCGATACAAATATAGGCGGTGCAGGTAAGTGTTTATTAACTTTACTTGAAAATTTCGATTATGAAAAGTTTGATGTTAAAGTTATTCTCCCTAAAAACAGCCTGCTTACACCTTTAATACGTGAGATGAAAATTCCTGTTGCTGAAATTGACGGTATTGCAGATAAGTCACTTGATTTGTCGGCGGTAAAATTATTACGCAGAATATTTAAAAAAGAAAAACCTGATGTTGTACACACACATGCAAGTATGTCCGCAAGAATTGCGGCAAAGCAAGCTGGATGTAAAGTTGTTTATACACGTCACAGCGTGTTTCCACCTTCAAAAAAAATATCAAAGGGCATTGGAAACATAATAAACGGTATTATAAATAATCATTATGCCGATAGTATTATAGCTGTTGCAGAGGCGGCAAAGGAAAATTTGACTGATACGGGAGTCGATGAAAGAAAGATACGTGTTATATTAAACGGAGTTGATGGACTTTCAGGTGTAAGCAGTGATGAGATGCGTATGATAAAAGAACGTTTTAATTTACCTGATGGATATAAAGCTGTTTCAATTGTAGCACGACTTGAAGATATAAAAGGGCATGATTATTTTATAGAGGCTGCTGATAAACTTTTATCAAAGGGATATAAAGTTAGATTTTATATTGCAGGTACGGGTTCTTATGAAGAACATCTAAAGGAAAAAGTAAAGAAAATCGGCAGAAGCGAGCAAATTATATTCACAGGTTTTATATCTGACGTTGATAAGCTTATGAATATGACAGACATACAAGTTAATGCTTCCTTTGGTACGGAGGCTACATCTTTAGCATTGCTTGAGGGGATGAGTATTGGTATTCCGGCAGTTGTATCAGACTTTGGCGGAAATCCGGGAGTTATAAAAAATGGTGAGAATGGTTTTATTGTTCCTGAAAAAAATGCAGAGGAACTGGCAGATAAAATAGAATTATTGCTGACAGATGAACAATTATATGAGGATATGTCTGAAAATGCAGTACGTATTTTTGGTGAAAAATTTACTGCTAAAGCAATGACAAAACAAACAGAAGAAGTATATATTGACTTAATTAAGTAAAGTTTAGGAGGGGTTTTAATGTCAGAAAGAAAAGTGAAGTTTACAGGTATAGATTTTTTGATAATTCTTGTTGTTATCTTAGTACTTGTAATTGGCAGTATAATACTGTTACCGAAAGCGATTAACAGTTCAGATACAAAAAAAGTTGATTTTGTTGTTATGATACAGGGTAAAGATGAAAACTTTGCAAATGCAATTTCTGAGGGTGATAATGTTACGATAAGCCTTACAGAGAAAGATGGCGGAGTAGTTAAATCTGTTGAAACAAAACCTGCTGAAGCGATTGCGTATAACAGCATTGATGGTACTTATTCAAACGAAATAATTGAAGGCAAGAGTGACGTGTATATCACAATAGAGGCTGATGCTAATATTTCAGATGTTGCGGTTAAGACAGGAGGTACCGCAATCAAAGTAGGTTCTGAAATTCCTGTGAGAGGCAAAGGCTATGCATCAACAGGATATGTTATAGATATTAATGACTAAGGGAGGTAGATATTGTGGATAAGAACGGAAAAATAGGCGGAAAAGTAAGCATTATAGATATTCTTGTGATTATACTAATAATTGTTGTAATAGGTGGTATAGCAGTAAGATATGGAAGTGGTATAACAACAGCAGTTGAGTCAGATAAGCAATTTGAGTATGTTTTAAAGGTGGAAAATGTACGAGAATACACAGTAGAAGCTCTCAAGAGAAAGGGCAATGTTACCGATAAAAAATCAGAAAAAAATTTGGGTGAAATTGTTGATGTAAAGGTTGAAGACGCAACATTACAGTCAACGACAGCAGAAGGTAAAATTACAAATCCCAAACTTCCAGACAGATATACATGCTATGTAACAATTAGAGCTACAGGTAAAGAATCAGAGAATAACTATATTCTTGAAGATAGTACAGAACTTTCAGTAGGAAGAAATATTGATTTGTACTCTAAATACGTAAAAACCACGGGAGATATCCAAAGCGTAAAAGTTGTTGAATAAAATTGTTATTTGAATTAAAAAAACTTATCACATTGTGGAATATAAGATACTAAGATGGTGGATTAAAAAATATGAATCAACATCGAAAATAACATCTATCAAAGTATAATAAATACAGAAGTATGTCCAGACCATGTACACAGTTACTAAATACCCAAAATGATATGCACCCCAATAGTCAGACGCTTTTGGGGTGCATATTACTTAGCTGTGGGATATTTATTTTATACTGTCAATATCGTAAGGCGTGATTTGGTATACAAAATAGTTAAGCCAATTTGAAAATAATAAATTTGCATGAGATCTCCAACGTACAATAGGTTTTTTTGTTGGATCATCATGTGGGAAATAGTGTTTAGGAACTTCTGGATTGACACCTTTAGCAACATCTCGGAAGTATTCATCTCTTAGGGTGTTTGCATCATATTCCGAATGGCCTGTAACAAAAATTCTTCTGCCTCCCTTTGTAAATACAATATATATACCTGCCTCTTTTGATTCAGCTAATATTTCAAGTTCTTTTACTTTTTTTATATCTTCATATCGCACTTCTTGATAACGTGAATGCGGTGCATAAAACTCGTTGTCAAATCCGCGGACAAGCTTGGCTGTGCGTCTGTTCACTCGGTGTTTAAATATACCTGAACATTTTTTTTCAAGCGGATATTTAGGAACACCATAATGATAGTAAAGTCCTGCAAGTGCAGCCCAGCATATATGAAGGGTTGAAGTGACGTGTGTTGTTGACCAATCCATTATGCGAACGAGTTCATCCCAATAATCAACTTCTTCAAATTCGAGATTTTCAACCGGTGCACCTGTAATAATCATTCCATCGTATTTAGAATCTTTAATTTGATCAAAAGTTTTATAAAACGCTGCTAAATGCTCTATTGGTGTATTTTTTGATTGATGGGAATCCATCTGTAAAAAATCTATTTCAACCTGTAACGGTGAATTTGACAGAAGCCTTAAAAGCTGTGTTTCTGTTGTTATTTTTGTAGGCATAAGATTAACTATTACTATTTTTAGCGGTCGTATATCTTGATGCATAGCCTTTTTTTCACTCATAACAAATATATTTTCATTTCTAAGCTGTCTTGTAGCAGGAAGTTTATCCGGAATCTTTATGGGCATACTATCGGCTCCTTTCAATTAACATCGAACTGATTATATCATATTTTTTTTTATTTTACAATATTTTATCTCTATAACTTTATAAATGGAAATATTATATATAATAAAATCTTATTGTATTTAAAGTGGTTTATATATATAATTATTTAACTTAAAATATTTATACTAAGAATAAACGGAGGTGTAATTATGATAAAAGATACAGATACCGAAAGTTCAAAAGCAGAACAGGAAAGACGGAATATTGAAGACTTAGGCAGTGTTGAAACAAAAAACCCCAGAGGAAATATTCATTGTCTTAATATTATAGGACAAGTAGAGGGACACATGGTACTGCCATCGCAAAACAAAACAACGAAATATGAACATGTGCTGCCACAGCTTATTGCGGTGGAAGAAAATCCTGAAATAGATGGACTTATGGTTCTTTTAAATACAGTTGGTGGTGACGTTGAAGCAGGACTGGCAATAGCTGAAATGATTGCAGGTATGAGTAAACCTACGGTGTCGCTTGTTTTAGGTGGTGGACATAGTATAGGTGTGCCATTAGCAGTTGCAACAGACTATTCCTTTATAGCGCCTACTGCTACAATGACAGTACATCCTCTTAGAATGAGCGGAGTTGTTATAGGAGTAATGCAGACATTTCAGTATTTTATGAATATGCAGGAAAGAATAATAGAATTTATTGTATCAAATTCAAATGTATCTAACGAAGAAATTAAAAAGTTAATGTTAGCTACTGATGAGATTGCAAATGATGTGGGCAGTATATTGTTTGCTAAACGTGCAGTTGAATGTGGGTTGATAAATGAAATAGGTGGATTAAAAGATGCGCTTGAGAAAATGTACAATCTTATAGGTAAGGAGGAAAAGAAATGATATATTCGGTGGTGCCAAATGATGTAGTTTTTTTTGACAAAACACAAATACGTCAAAGACATTTGAAAATGTATAACAATGTAACTTTTGAAATTATAGATGGTATAGTTGATAGAATTATAAGTACCAATCCGCAGGATTATCTTAAATATGAAAAATTTCTCGGGACAAATAAAATTCAATAAATACTGGATGAATATCTTCATCTAACAAGCATTAAAATAGTATAAAATTATAATAATATTGCCGGCATATTTTATTGCAAAAATGTTTTGTAGTAAAATATGCCTTAATAATATAATATTACAAATTTATGATTAATAAAATTAAAATTTCTATTGCTTTTTTAGTAAAAATAGTATAAAATGATAGTAATAAACATTCTGGTTTTATAAGAATTAGGAGGTATAAAGAATGAGCAATTTAAAGTTTGATTATTCAAAGGCACTTCCGTTTATCGGACAGCATGAAATTGACAATATGGCAGGTTATGTAGCACAGGCACATGATATGCTACATAATAAGACAGGAGCAGGAAATGATTTTCTTGGTTGGGTAAATCTTCCGACTGATTATGACAAAGACGAATTTGAAAGAATAAAAAAAGCAGCAGAAAAAATTCGTTCGAATTCAGATGTACTTGTTGTAATTGGAATAGGTGGATCATACCTTGGTGCAAGAGCAGCGATTGAAATGCTTCAGCATTCTTTCTATAATGCACTTGACAAAGACAAGAGAAAAGGTCCTGCTATTTTCTTTGCGGGAAATAATATTAGTTCAACATATATGGCAGATCTACTTGAAACAGTTGAGGGTAAGGATATATCAGTTAATGTTATATCTAAATCTGGAACAACAACTGAACCGGCTATTGCTTTTAGAATTTTTAAAGAACTTCTTGAAGAAAAGTATGGAAAAGAAGGTGCTAAAGAAAGAATTTACGCAACAACAGACAAATCTCGTGGTGCACTAAAGACTTTAGCAGATGCAGAAGGTTATGAAACATTTGTTATAAGCGATGATGTAGGCGGCAGATATTCCGTACTTACAGCAGTAGGTCTTTTACCAATTGCTGTTGCAGGTATAGATATTGATAAAATGATGCAGGGTGCTAAAGATGCTCAGGATGAATATTCTAATCCTAATCTTAGTGAAAATCAGTGCTATCAGTATGCGGTAGTAAGAAATGCTCTTTCAAGAAAAGGTAAATGTATAGAAATGATGGTTAATTATGAACCAGCACTTCATTATTTTGGCGAATGGTGGAAACAGTTGTATGGTGAAAGCGAAGGAAAAGACAACAAAGGTATTTTCCCAGCAGCAGCAGATTTTTCAAGTGATCTTCATTCTATGGGACAGTACATTCAGGAAGGACAAAGAATTTTATTTGAAACAGCTCTTCTTGTTGAAAATCCGAGAAAGAATATTGAGATTAAAGCAACTGAAGATAATATTGACGGACTTAATTTCCTTGCAGGAAAGACAATTGATTTTGTAAATTCAAAAGCTGCACAGGGAACAGCATTAGCTCATACTGACGGACAGGTTCCAAATCTTTCAGTTACGGTACCTGCACTTGATGCGTATAATTTTGGTCAGCTTGTATATTTCTTTGAAAAAGCATGCGGTATATCAGGTTATCTTTTAGGAGTAAATCCATTTGATCAACCTGGTGTTGAAGCTTACAAGAAAAATATGTTTGCATTATTAGGTAAGCCGGGATATGAAGATGCTAAGGCAGCACTTGAAGAAAGATTGTCAAAATAAAAAGTAAACAATGAGAGTAATATCTCAAAAATAAATATAAAGGAGGAAGGTTAACATGGTTGAACTTCTTATTGGTAAAAAAGGTACTGGAAAGACAAAGGCATTAATTGAAAAGGTTAACAATGCACTTACAGTTGCAAAGGGTAACGTAGTTTTTATCAGTAATGATAATGAAAGAAATATGTTCGATATTAAGTCAAAGGTAAGAATGGCAGATACTTCAGAATTTGATATTGAATCATACAGCGAATTTTTAGGATTTATATGCGGTATTGTAAGTCGTGATTTTGATATTACTAATATTTTCATTGATGGTATTTTCAAAATCGTTGGAACAGATAATCTTGAAGGATTTGAAGGATTCCTTAATAGACTTGAAAAAATGAGTCAGAAATTCAACATTTCTTTTGTAATTTCAGTTAGCATAGATGCTGAAACAGCACCTGATTACATAAAAAAATTAGCGTAAGAAAAATTAAGGTGCCTGCATAAGACTGCCATAGTCTTATGTAGGCACAATCATTTTATTGGAGGTTATATAAAGATGCAGTATCATAGTACTAGGAACAATAATATTTCAGTAAGTGCCGCTGAGGCAATAAAAACAGGTTTAAGTGCGGAAGGCGGTTTGTTTGTTCCTGAAAGCTTCCCGGCTGTAAGTCTTGATGAAATAAAAGATTTAACTAATAAATCATATAATGAAAGAGCATATTTTGTTCTTAGCAAGTTCTTGACAGATTTTACTGATGAGGAACTAAATAATTGTATTAACAGTGCATACACAAAAGAAAAATTTGAAACAGATAGTATTGCACCGCTTTTTAAATTGAATGACAGCACATATTTTCTTGAATTGTGGCACGGACCAACATGTGCTTTTAAAGATATGGCACTTCAGATTTTGCCACACCTTCTTACAACTTCTATGAAAAAAACAAATGAAGATAAAGAGATTGTAATTTTAGTTGCAACATCAGGAGATACAGGTAAAGCTGCATTGGAAGGCTTTAAAGATGTTAAGGGTACAAGAATTGTAGTATTTTATCCTGATAATGGAGTAAGTGAGATACAAAAACTACAAATGGTTACGCAAGAAGGTAATAATGTAAGTGTTGCAGCTGTAAAGGGTAATTTTGACGATGCTCAAAGCGGAGTAAAAAAAATATTCACAGATGTTGAATATAAAAATCTTCTTGACAGAAATCACTTTAAGCTTTCATCAGCTAACTCTATAAACTGGGGTAGACTTGTACCTCAAATAGTATATTATTTCTCAGCTTATGCAGAACTATTGAAAAATAAAGAAATTGAACTTGGTGATGAAATCAATGTAGTAGTACCAACAGGTAATTTTGGTAATATATTGGCGGCATATTATGCAAAAAAAATGGGACTACCTATTGCCAAATTTATATGTGCATCTAATGAAAATAATGTTTTAACAGATTTTATAAAAACTGGTGTTTATAATAAAAACAGAGATTTCCATACAACAATATCACCGTCTATGGATATTCTTATTTCAAGCAATCTTGAAAGATTTTTGTATGATTTAACAGGTTGCAGCGATTCTACTATCAAAGATTGGATGAATGAACTTAATACAAAGGGAATGTATAAAGTTTCTCCTGAAGTTAAGGAAAAAATGCAAAGTATGTTTGCTTCAGGTTGCTGCGATGACAGCGAAACAATGGCAGCAATAAAAAAATGTGCAGCAGAGTATGATTATGTAATGGATACTCATACTGCAGTTGCTAAATCAGTATATGATAAATATGTAGAAGAAACAGGGGATAGCAGAAAAACAGTTATTGCATCAACAGCGAGCCCATTTAAATTCAACCAAAGTGTTCTTATTGCATTAGAAGATCATAATGCTGTTGTTGGTAAAAACGAATTTGAACTTCTTGAAATGCTTTCTCAAAAGAGTAATATGCATATTCCAAAATCTCTATATGAATTAAAGAATAAATCAGTTGCATTTGATCTTGTTTGTGAAAAAGAAGAAATGCAGCAGATTGTTAGCGATTTTTTAATGGTTGAATAAATATCGGAGGGATTTTATGCATAATGTAGAAAGATTTAAAGAATCATTAGCTGAAGGCACATTTAACGATCAACTTATGTTTTTATATTCCTGTGATAAAGATGATCTAAAATATTATACTGACAGATATTTAGATGTTATAGAAGGTTTTGAAGAAACTTTTGGTAAGGCTGAAGAAATAGCTTTATTTTCTGCACCGGGCAGAACAGAAATAGGCGGTAATCACACAGATCATCAGCACGGATGTGTACTTGCAGGTAGTGTAAATTTAGATATTATTGCCGCTGCAAGACCTAACGGTACTAATAGCGTTAGAATACAGTCAAAAAATTATCCGATGGATATAATCGATTTAGAGGATCTTGAAATACATAAAGAACAGTTTGATAAAGCAATTTCGCTTATACGTGGTGTTATAAAAAGATTTGTCGATCTTGGATATGAGGTTAAAGGTTTTGATGCATATACTACATCAAATGTCCTTAAAGGTTCTGGTCTATCCTCATCTGCAGCATTTGAAGTAATGGTTGGGACAATAATTAATGGGCTTTTTGCAAATAATGAAGTTAATGCCATTGAAATAGCTAAATTCGGTCAGTATGCAGAAAATGTATACTATAATAAGCCAAGCGGTCTTATGGATCAAATGGCTTCATCAGTAGGTTCTGTTGTATCTATAGACTTTAATAGTACAGAAGAACCAATAGTCAAAAAGGTTGATTTTGATCTTGAAAAACAGGGTTATAAACTTTGTATAATAGATTCGGGTGCTGATCATGCGGATTTAACAGATGAATATGCTACTATTCCGTCAGAGATGAAAGCTGTTGCAAATTTCTTTGGTAAAGAATATTTGCGTCAGGTGGATAAGATTGAGTTTTATGAAAAACTAAAAGATGTAAGAAAGTCTGTAAAAAGCGACAGAGCCATACTTCGTGCAATTCATTTCTTCGATGAAAATGAACGTGCAAAACAAGAAGTTGAAGCAATAGAAAAAAATGATTTTGATGCTTTCTTAAATCTTGTTAAAAAGTCTGGTCAATCATCATATATGTATTTGCAAAACGTCTTTGCATCAAGTATGCCGCATAATCAAGCTGTGTCATTGACACTTGCATTATGTGATGAATTTCTTGGTGATAAAGGTGCATATAGAGTACATGGCGGTGGTTTTGCCGGTACAGTTCAGGCTTTTGTTCCGGTTGATATGGTGAATGATTTTAAGACAAAGATAGAAAAAATTCTTGGTGAGAATATGTGTCATGTTCTTTCGATCAGACCGGTTGGCGGATATGAAATAAAATAATATACATATTTTTTAGACTGTGGATAAACTCCGCAGTCTTTTTTTGTCGCATTATTTTTTTTATTCGACAACTGTATTTGACATTTTTTACGTTATAACAGGAGTATAATATCTTTTAGAGGTGAGGGGTATGGTGATATATGCAGATATTATATTTTTTATAAATTTTATTTCTTCATATACTATGCTTTATATACTCGGACGATTTATAAATGTGGTAAAAATTAAAAAAATTAGATTAATTGCAGCTGCTTTTGTAGGAGGTATATCCGCTTTATGTGTTGTGACTAATTATCCCACACAGCTGGTTATACGTATCATAAGTACATTTTTGATGATACTTATATCATATTTTGAACTTAGAAAAAGAATCTTACAGCAAATTCTGTGGTTTATATTAATGAGCGGTATAATGATGTTTTCTATGATTATGATAGCATCTGTCATGTCATGCAGCACAGGCCTTGAAATACGAAGCGGTATTTTGTATTTTGATTTGCCGGTTAATATTTTTTTGCCTATATTTATAGTATCGTATGTTGTTATGATTTTTTTTGTTAAAATGTTTAAAAATAGGAAAAACAAAAAATACTATATTATAACAGTGACACATAATGACAAAACCGTTACTGTTCCTGCACTATTCGACAGTGGCAACTCATTAAAAGAACCCATCACGGGTAAATATGTCAGTGTGCTTGAGTGGGAATATGCAAGAAAATTATTTGATACAAAGTGCAGTTTTGAGGAATTATGCAATGTTTTTGAGGATATGAAACTTTGGGCAGTACCATTTCATTCTGTGGGTAATACAGGTGGTATAATGTTTGCGTTTTTGGCAGATGAAATAAGTATTCACGAAGAGGGAAAAGTGATAGAAAAAACTTTTGTAGGACTTTGCGAAAGAAAACTGTCACATAAAGGAGAATATCATGCACTGCTTAATGCGGGCTTATTATAAAGGAGTGTACAACATGGAAGTTTTAAGAAAAATCAGCTCAAAGATTCTATCATTAGGTTCAAACGCACTAAAATGTGAAGAGATTTTTTACATAGGCGGAAGTGATACATTACCGCCTCCATTGAATAAAGAGGAGGAAACCGCCTTGATTGATGGACTGTCAAATGGTGATATGTCAGTAAAAACTGTGTTGATAGAGCGAAATCTTAGATTAGTAGTGTATATTGCACGAAAGTTTGAAAACACAGGAATATATGTTGAGGATTTAATATCAATAGGTACAATTGGACTTATTAAAGCAATAAATACCTTTAAACCGGATAAAAACATTAAGCTTGCAACGTATGCCTCAAGGTGCATAGAAAACGAAATACTAATGTACCTTAGAAAAAACTCAAATATGAGAAGTGAAGTTTCAATAGACGAACCGTTGAATGTTGATTGGGACGGAAATGAATTGTTACTTTCTGATATTTTAGGAACAGAAAATGACGTTATTTGCAAAAATATAGAAAACGAAGTTGATAAAAGCTTGTTACTTGATGCACTTAGTAAATTATCCGGTCGAGAGCAACAAATTATGAAATTGCGTTTTGGTCTTGACCACCAAAAAGAAAAAACGCAAAAGGAAGTAGCAGATATGCTTGGTATATCACAATCTTACATATCAAGACTTGAAAAGAGAATTATAGGAAGGCTCAAAAAAGAAATAATTAAAATGAGCTAACACATATTTATGCTATATCTTTGTACATAGCCGTCTTAACAGGCGGCTCTTATCAAGGAGGAAAAAGATATGGCAAACAAAGTAGAGATATGCGGCGTTAACACATCAAAATTACCGGTGCTTTCAAGAGAAGAAAAAGAAAAGCTATTTATAAAAATAAAAGCGGGAGATATGGAAGCGAGAGAAAAATTTGTTAAAGGTAATTTACGACTGGTGTTAAGTGTGATACAGCGTTTTTCAAATCGTGGTGAAAACGCAGATGATTTGTTTCAGGTTGGTTGTGTAGGTCTTATAAAAGCGATAGACAATTTTGATTTAAGTCAGAATGTACAATTTTCAACATACGCTGTACCGATGATTATAGGTGAGATACGAAGATATCTAAGAGATAATAACGCTATTCGAGTAAGTCGTTCATTAAAGGACATAGCCTATAAGGCGATGCACGTACGTGAAAAGCTTATAGGAAAAAATTCAAAGGAACCTACTATTTCTGAAATCGCAAAGGAATTAGATTTACCTAAAGGTGATGTTGTATTTGCACTTGATGCAATAGCGGATCCTGTATCTTTGTTTGAACCTATATATCATGACGGCGGTGAAGCTATTTATGTGATGGATCAAGTAAAGGACACTAAAAATGTCGATGAAAACTGGATTGAAAATATTGCATTAAGTGAAGCAATGAAGCATTTAGATGAAAGAGAAAAACATATTTTAAACTTACGTTTTTTTCAGTCGAGAACTCAAATGGAAGTGGCACAGGAAATAGGTATATCTCAAGCACAAGTATCAAGACTTGAAAAAAGTGCTTTAAAACATTTAAGGAAATATATTTAAAATTAATATATAATTAGACAAAATATTCACAAAAAATTCATATACTATGTCAAAAAAATAACCTTATGCCCTTGCAATTATGGTAAAATTCATGTATAATAAATATATGATTGTATATTTATCGTGAATATGGAGGAATGAAAATGATAAGCAAGGCATTTCAGAATATAGTAACGCAAATGGCAGATGTTTTTCCAAAAAAATTTGGTATTGTTGATTCTCATGGTCTTATTTTGGCAAATGCAGGCAGCGAACCCACAACCGATGTTGTAGAAAATCTTGTATATGCTGCTGTCAACAGCGATAAGCTTTTATTTAGAGATGGCTATACAGTTCGTTCGATGTCTAATAAGCCTTATTCAGAATATATTGTTTATGTAGAGGGTACGGACGAAGTAGCAAAATACTGCTGTAATTCCATTGCTATTGCAGCAAATAATGTTCGCCATTACTATGACGAAAAATACGATAAGAACAATTTTATGCAAAATATCATTTTCGACAATTTGTTAGCATTTGATTTACATCAAAAGGCGAGAGAACTTCATGTAGATATAGATATACCAAGAGCTGTATTTTATGTTAAGGTTGTTGAGCCGGGAGAAACAGGTATTTACGATGTACTGCGTAATATGTTCCCTGATAAAGAAAGAGATTTTGTTATTAATATTGATGCAAATAATCTTGTTTTAATTAAAGAGCTTAATGACAGTGATGAAGCAGATAAACTTGAAGAAATTGCACAATCTATTGTTGATACTGTCAGTGCTGAAACAATGCTTACTGTATGTGTAGGTATGAGTACAGTTGCATATAATATTGATCAGATAAACAATGCTTACAAAGAAGCACAAATAGCTCTTGAAGTCGGAAAAGTATTTGACGAAGAAAAATATATTCTTAATTATGATAGTTTGGGTATAGGAAGACTTATTTATCAGCTTCCAATAAAGCTTTGTGAATTGTTTTTACAAGAAGTATTTAAAAAAGGAGATATTTCATCCCTTGATGATGAAACAATCCTTACTATAAATAAATTCTTTGAAAATGATCTAAATGTGAGTGAAACATCAAGACAGCTGTTTGTTCACAGAAACACACTCGTATATAGACTTGAAAAAATTTATAAACTAACAGGTCTTGATCTTCGTAAATTTGATCAGGCAATAGTGTTTAAAGTAGCAATGATGGTTCATAAGTATCTTGAATCAAATTCAATTAAAATATGATAAATAATAAAAGGGGGATATAATTCCCCCGATTTTTTTTAAGGATGATTTTATGAATAATAAGAAAAAATATATTTTATCAATTATTGCAGCTGTTGTTATCACAGCAGTAGTAAGCAGTTCACTTACATCATTTGTAAAAGATAATATACTTATATATTTCCCGTCAGAGTCTGATGGTGTTGAAAACAAATTAAAAGCGATATCAACAATTTTAGAACAGGAATATCTTTATGATTTTAATGAAAATCAACTTGGCGAGCAGGCAATTAAAGCATATGTAGAAGGGCTTGAAGAACCATATACACATTATTATACGAAAGAAGAATTTTCTTCATATATGCAAAATATTCAAGATGGATACGTAGGAATAGGTGTTGTGGTTGGTGTTGATGAAAATAATCAGATTGTAGTAATAGCACCGTCTGAAAATTCTCCTGCTTATAATGCAGGAATACAGCCAGGGGATGTAATCACACATGTTGATGATGTGAAGTACAGCGGTGATATGATAAACGAAGCTGTAAGCAGTATAAAAAGCGGAAAAGAGGGTACTGCTGTTAAAATAACAGTATTAAGAAATACCGAAACAATTGATTTTGAGATAATAAGAGAAGATATATCCTCAGAATCCGTTAAGGGTGAAATGATCGACAATGAAATAGGTTATTTAAGAATAACAGATTTCAATATGGAATCATCAAATGGACAGCACAGTACATCCAGTGAGTTTTTAGATGAATTTACAGCTCTTCAAAACAATGGTATGAAAAAATTAATAATTGATCTTAGAGATAACCCGGGAGGAATTTTAGATGAAGCTTGTAACATAGCTGATATGTTTATCCCTGAGGGAACTATAACTTACACCGAAACAAAGGATGGAGAACGCAATTATATATATTCTGATTCGGAATTTACAGATATACCTATTGTGATTTTGATAAATGGAAATAGTGCCAGTGCATCAGAGGTATTTACAGGTGCACTTAAGGATTATGGGAAAGCAACGGTTGTAGGTACAACAAGTTACGGAAAGGGAATTGTACAAAATGTATATCCTTTTTATGACGGATCAGGAATATCTTTGACATCTTCTAAATATTATACTCCTAACGGTATATGTATACACGAAATTGGTATTGAACCCGATGTTGTTGTTGAGATGCCTAAGGAATATGAAAATATGTATGCTTCAATGATTGAACATGAAGAAGATGTACAACTGCAAAAAGCTGTTGAAATACTGAAAGAAAAATAAATTAATGGTGATGGATGATGATAAATTTTAAAAAATGGCCATGGATTCTTGCAGGAAGTGTGGCAGCATTAGTATTATGGACATTTATAAGTGTAAATACACAAATGTTTGCCACAGATGATGGTTTTGATTATTTCATGTATTATACTTGTTATATACTTGTTTTGGGAATATGGGGATTAATTACGATTGATTTTAAATTATCAGATAATTTATATAAAACGGTATCATCGTGTATCTATGCAGTAACGCCGTTTTTCTGCATGCAGATTGCAATGGTTTTGTCTGGAGAGCCTGAGTACGCATTTAAAATATACTTTGTTAATATTATGTTTTATTATGCGATACTTGCTGTTTTTACAGCTATAACGAGAAGTATGCGTTGGTCTGCTATATGTACTATAACGGTTTCGTTTTTATTTAACATTGCAAGTTTTATAGTTAACATTTTCAGGGGTACTCCGCTTATACCGGGAGATTTTTTAGCAATAGGAACAGCAGCTCATGTTGTCGAAAATTATACATTTGAGATGCGTTATCCTATAATAGTTACGACTATTATAGCAGTTTTTGTTATATCACTTATTGCTCGTTTTTCTTTTAATTTTGCATTTAAAAGAAAAAACTTAATTTTACCTGCTGCTGGTTTGTCATTTGTACTTGTTTTTTTTAGTGTATTAGGTATGATCGATTATTCTGAAAGTGATATGGATGTATTTGACCAATATCATGCGAATAACACTCATGGAACACTATATAGTTTTTATATCAATGTTAGAAAAATGATTCTTCACAAACCGGAAGGATATGATGAAGAACAAGTAGCTAAGATGTTAGATGACGGAAAAACAGAAGAATTTAGTGAAGACAGTCCCAATATTATTGTGATAATGAATGAAAGTTTTTCTGATTTAAGTGTAGTAGGTGATTTTTCTACTAATATTGAATATATGCCGTTTATAAACGATATGACAAAAAACACAGTAAAAGGTGAACTTCTTGTTTCTCCATTTGGAGGGTATACCTGTAACACTGAATTTGAATTTTTAACAGGATTATCCATGGGATTATTGCCTAACGGTTCAACGCCTTATTTGCAATATGCTTCAAAAAAATATATAACATCACTTCCTTCATATCTATCTGAAAATGGTTATAGTACAGTTGCACTGCATCCGTATTTAGCAAGATGCTGGAATAGACAAAAAGTTTATGGCTTAATGGGCTTTGATGAATTTATCAGTCAGGAAAATATGAATGAATATCTAAGTGAGGATGAATGGGAATATACAAGATATTACATAAATGACAGAACTTCATATAAAGTGATAATGGAAAAATTAAAAAATAAAAATCCTGATGAAAAGTTGTTTTTGTTTAATGTTACAATGCAAAATCATGGTGGATATAAATATGAGGGTTCAGAATTTCCTACTGTAACAATTACTGATATGAATGGTCATTATCAAGAAACAGAACAATATTTATCACTTATACGTGAAAGCGATAAAGCCTTTAAAGAATTTGTAGAGAATTTAAAGGAGTTTGATGAGCCTACAATAGTAGTTTTGTTTGGAGATCATCAACCGGCTGTCGAGCAAGAGTTTTATGAAGAATTATATGGAAAGAAACTCGATACACTGTCCACAGAAGAATTACAAAATAGATATAAGGTCCCATTTGTTATATGGGCAAATTATAATATAGAAAGTCAATCTGATGTTTCTACAAGCACTAATTATCTTTCAAACTTGCTTTTAGATACAGCCGGTATTCCTAAAAGTGATTTTGGCAACTTTACAAGCAAAGTGATGGAAGAAATACCTCAAATAAACGGTATGGGACATTATGATTCTAATGGTGAATGGCATACCAATGAAATAACAGAAAACGGTGCTGTAAGTGATTATCAAAATGTTGAATATTATATGATGACACATAAAGAATAGATATATATAGAAAAAGTACTCATATAATTTTGTATTAAGTGCCGAACTATAATAAAAATTCACATAAATTGTAAAACTATACAATTTTTAAGGATGTTTAGTCGTATTGTATTGACTTAGAGGTTATTTTGAGATATAATATTATACAATGTAAGTTAAAAATATATTGGAGGCTAATAAAATGAGTAGAGTTTATAACTTTTCAGCGGGACCTTCAATGCTTCCTGAAGAAGTTTTGAAGAAAGCACAAAGTGAGATGGTTGAATACGGAACAAGTGGCATGTCCGTTATGGAAATGAGTCACCGTTCTAAAGATTACCAAGAAATTATAGACAGTGCAGAAGCACTTGTTAGAGAACTTATGAATGTTCCTGATAATTACAAGGTAATGTTCCTTCAAGGTGGTGGTTCAACGCAGTTTGCTATGATTCCATTGAATCTTGGACTTAAGAACAAAAAGGCTGATTATGTTATAACCGGTCAGTGGGCAAAAAAAGCTGCGGCTGAAGCAGAAAAATTTATCACCGTAAATAAGGTTGCTTCATCAGCTGACAAAACATTCTCATATATACCAAAACTTGATAAATCAACATTTTCAAGTGATGCAGATTATTTCTACATTTGTTACAATAACACAATCTACGGTACAAGATATACAACACTTCCTGAAACAGATGTACCTCTTGTTGCAGATATATCTTCATGCGTAATGTCAGAAGTTATTGATGTTTCAAAATTCGGTCTTTTGTTTGCTGGTGCACAGAAGAATCTTGGTCCGGCAGGTGTGACTCTTGTTATTGCCCGTGAGGATTTAATAGAAAATGCGATGGATATTACTCCAACAATGCTACAATACAAGATTCATGCTGACAATGGTTCAATGTATAATACACCTCCTACATATGGAATATATGTGCTAAAGCTTGTACTTGAATGGATAAAAGAGAAGGGCGGAGTAGCAGAACTTCAAAAAATTAACGAGAAAAAGGCAAAAATCCTTTATGATTTCCTTGATTCATCAAAGCTATTCAAAGGTACGGTTGTTCCGGAAGATCGTTCATTGATGAATGTACCGTTTGTTACTGGTAACGAAGAACTTGATGCAAAATTCGTTGCTGAAGCAAAGGCAGCAGGTTTTGTTAATTTAAAGGGACATAGAACAGTAGGCGGTATGAGAGCAAGCATTTACAATGCAATGCCTGTTGAAGGTGTAGAAAAGCTTGTTGAATTTATGAAGAAATTTGAAGCTGAAAATCTATAAAATATTTTGCACCCGAACAAGATTCGGGTGCTTTGTATAAATAAAAAAGGAGATAATAAAATGTTTAATATTCTTACACTTAACAAGATTGCTAAATGCGGTCTTGATAGACTCGGAAATAATTACACTGTTACAGAAGACATGAATGCAGATGCAGATGGTATTATTTTAAGAAGTTACAAGATGCACGATATGGAATTTCCTGCATCTTTAAAGGCTGTTGCAAGAGCTGGTGCTGGTACTAATAATATTCCTATTGATAGATGCAGCGAAAAGGGCATTGTAGTATTTAATACACCTGGTGCTAATGCTAATGCTGTAAAGGAAATTGTAATTGCCGGTATGCTTTTGGCTTCAAGAGATATAATCGGTGGTGTTGAATGGTCTAATACACTTACCGGTGATGATGTTGACAAGCAAGTAGAGAAGGGTAAGTCTAATTTTGCCGGCTGTGAAATTATGGGCAAAACTCTTGGCGTAATAGGACTTGGTGCTATTGGTATTCTTGTGGCTAATGCGGCAGTTGCACTTGGTATGAATGTAATTGGTTATGATCCTTATTTATCAGTAGATTCAGCATTAAAGCTTTCTACAAAGGTACATAAAGCAAACAGTGCAGAAGAAGTGTATGCTGTTTCTGATTACATAACTATACATGTTCCTCTCTTAGATTCAACGAGAAATACAATTAACGCTGAAACTTTATCAATGATGAAAGATGGCGTTGTTATACTGAATTTTGCAAGAGGTGGTCTTGTAAATAATGATGACATAAAGAAAGCAATAGCTGATGGTAAAGTTAAGAAATATGTTGTTGATTTTACAGACAGCGAAACAGTAAATCAGCCTGGTATAATCAATATACCTCATCTTGGTGCTTCGACATCAGAATCGGAAGATAATTGTGCAATAATGGCTGCAGATGAAATTTCAGATTATCTTGAAAATGGTAATATTTTAAATTCAGTAAATTTCCCGAATTGCTCACTTCCAGCTGGTAATGTTGGTAGAATAACTATTGCACATAAAAATGTACCTAATGCAATAGCTAAATTTACTGATGCACTTTCAACTGTTAATATTTCTGATATGATTAATAAATCAAAGGGAGATATTGCATATACAATTATTAATACTGATCATGCTATTCCAAACGAAGCTGTTGAAAAGTTAAATAGTATTGAAGAAGTAATAAAAGTAAGAGTAATAAAATAATCTAAATTAATTTTTGATTAAATTATTGATGTACAATTTTAAAATAAAACGGTGGCATCGAATAATGATACCACCGTTTTCTTATATGAATTTATTTAATATTTTAAAGATTATCAGGGTTTATGTCATCGCAATTTGTACAAATATCATCAGCAGATGAATCAATACAATTTACATAATTGTCACCAACAGAAGCAACAGCACCAAATTCTACCGGAACTTCAACGCATATATCCTGTACAACTGTGAATACACACTGACCATTTTTTATACCATCGCAAGTATTTTTACCGGGTATTACAACAGATGTACCACAGCACTTGGTTGAAGTAACACCTGTTTTTGCAAATGGTGATACTGTAACAGGTACACAAACAGATGATAACTGGTATGCTGTTGTAGGACAGGTTTGGTCTTGTGGTTCGTTAAAAATTTCAGCCATATTCAAAATCACCTTTAACATTTTTTGAGTCTCAAGATTAAGATGACTCACTTTTATTATATGAATTTTATTAAATATTGTTAATGGAGTATTATTATATTTACGGCTAAATTTTAAACTAACTCTTTATATATTGACGTAGTTATAGGTTTTAGAGTTTCAAGATTTTCTAAACAAAATACTTTAATTGATTTTAACTCAGTATTTTCAATAGTTACATTATCACTATCTGCAAATTTTATATCAGTTAATATTCCGTTTTCGTTATATCCTGCAACAATTATTAAATTTAAATCATCTATATTATTCTTACTAATGTTTATATCTACACCGTTTTCTGTTTTTGTTACATCTGCATCAAGTGAAGGTCTATTATAGTGAGTCATAATACTTGTAGGGAATGCATTTGGAAGAGAACTGCTGCTTACCCAATAATAATACAAGCCATTCATCCAAGTAAGTCTTAGATAATCATCAGGAGAACTACCTTTTGCTACAAATGGACGGACATTGTTGAATTGTGAATTTTCGGTAATCTGTGTTTCGCTCACAACTTCCATATCTTCCATTTTTAATTCCCATATTTCATAAATATTTCCATATAATCCCTCGGTCGGTTTTGATACATATACTAAAGATGGATCTGAATGGTCAAGACACATACCGCCTGAATAGCATTTTTCTTTTCCGCTGTCATTTTGATGGAACCAGCCACCACCATTTGCTATATATGTTTTATCCCATGTTCTTGTTTCCTTATTCTATTTTGCATAATAGTAATCATGCTGGGATTTATCGTTCGATATTTGAGTAAACAATATTACTATTGATCCGTCTTTATCAACTGCAATATCCCAAACCCAGTCACGTTTATTATCAGGATTATCAACAGTTAAAGAACCGTAATCTGATGATGTGTTAATTTGTTCATCTTTTCCCAGTGGTAAATTTTCTCCTTCGCATAATATATCACCTTCAATATTATACAGATCAAACGTATTTATATCAATTTCACTGTAATAAACCCAGTTAGGATAATTGTTATCCGGATGTGCTGTTATGAATGTGAAATATATTTTATCTTTTCCGTTTGATTCATATTTGACATAAGGTCTTTGTCCAATTGTTTGAACTATTTGTGTTGGCTCTTTTTCGCAGACAATATTGTCATTTTCATTTGGCAGAGAATACTTTGCTATTGTAGGATGCCAATTCACGCCTCTCCAACATATAAAGAATGAATCAGGTGCATCACTCATATAAAACGGAGAAGGATAAGTGAAATCTCCATAGCCCTCTACTGATACACATTTTTCTTCGCCTAAAGTAGTAAGATTATCAGGTTCTTGTGTTACACGATAGTACCAGTATTCTTCACTTGTGTGTTTTGACCAAAACACCATAATTCTGTGATCAGGTAAATATAAAAACGTCGGATTGTTATGATCATCAGGCTCAAATCCGGTATCTATTATAATTTCCTTTTTCTCATCTGTAATATTGTCGTACTGCACAGCCTTTACTGTACCACTGTCATCAATAGCACCAACTATAGTTTTACTGCTTGCCGGAAGAACAAGAGTATCATTTTCAAAAATGTCTTCGTGTTCAAAAGTAACGCTTCTTGGATCTGCAAACCAACAGGTTGCACCGTCATCAATTAATGTTGTACCGCTGTATTTTCTCATTTCTCCTGTATTGTTATAAACTAAAACGATTACGTTTTCTTTTCCTTTCTCCATTGTTATATTTGTAATTGATTTATTACTGTCAAATAGATACAGGACATCATTAATATTAAGTTCTTTATCTATTATTTCGTAATAAGAGAATTCACCTATACCGGATGAAAATTCTTTGTCGGGTAATATACTATTTCCGTTCTGATCTACTGTTTTAATAATGCCGTTTACACTTTCGTCTGTTTTAACGGATATAGATGGAACTTGTCATGCGACAGATACGTTAAGTCCGCATGCAGGAACGTGAAGTCTTATGACCACTTTTACTTCATCACTTTTACCTCCGTCTTTTTCTAACGCATGTACCACTGCACGTTTTACATCTATTGTTTTCCAACCAAGATTGGATTTAGAACAGCGTTCATTACTCCACATAACCGCTTCGTAAGAGTAGTCGTTATTAATTGCAGGATAAAGACTTTCATCCATTCCTCCGACAGAATATGTAAGAGATGGATTTTCTGTTTCATAAGCAGCTAAAAACATCCAGTCATCACTGTTTTTAAAATTTTGATTTATGCTGTTTACATATACGTTCATAGTTGCAGAAACGATTGAATTAGGATCAATACTTCCATCAACTGAAAATTCCAAGGCACCAACTCTTGATGAGCCTACTTCTACGGAATTATTGCCTGTAACTCCGGATATAAACGGAGCACGGTCAGGTGAACCGACATCTAAATTTTCTTTACCTATTGCACCTAAAAATAAACCGGTACCGCTTGCACTACCACTATGTCCGTATGATACTAAATTACATGTATAGTCTGCTATGGCTGCATGTACTTGTGTGAAGTTTACAGTTGTAACAGACATTATCATGACCCAAACCGAAACAATATACTTTTTTAAATTCATTTTTAATTCCTCCTTGTAATTTTTTAGACAAATTATTGTTTGTAAGGTTTTATTTAACTATACAGTATATTGACTTTTTGTAGAATGCAATATATACTAATATTTGTATTATTTAATACAAATATTAGTAAAGAGGATAAGATAATGAATAGTGACAGGGAACTTATGCAAAATATTTTTTTTGATATTCAGATGGTTATTAACAGACATACATGGGCAGAATGGCGTTATAACGAAAAATATCTTACATACTACAATATTATGCTGATTTACGAGGGAGAAGGAACATTTATACATAATAATAAAAAATATATTGTTCATCGCGGAGATTTTGTATTTTACAGTTTAGGAGATAGCCGTTCTATATCAACAAACCCCAATAATTTATTAAAATGCTATGGTGTTAATTTTGTATATACTATTCCTATTTTCCATAATGAACCACCATATAATAATTGGAGTTTTACTGACGTAAAGCTTCCTATTGATTTTATTACACATATAGATGATGAGCATATACTTGATAAATTAATATCTATGTTTGATCGGTTGTTTAGGGTACATATTTCAAATACCGTACTAAACCATCAAGAAGAAAGAAAAATATTTATTGATATTTTAGATTTGTTTATGTTTTCAACCAAGAATAGAGATATTAACTACAAAAATAAAATAAGAGTAGATAACATTATAAAATATATGACTAAACATTTTTCTGAAGATATAAGTATTTCAGATTTAGCTAAACAAGAAAATATTAGTGTTTCTTATTTGGTACGTATTTTTAAATCAATAACTAATCAAACACCTATTACATATTTAAACAATATACGTATGAATAAAGCAAAACAATTATTGTTAAATGGCTGTTCGGTGACAGAGACATCAGAAATTGTAGGTTTTTCTGATATATATTATTTTAGTAAAACCTTTAAAAAATATATTGGTATAAATCCATCAGACTATCATCATTAAGCAGAACAATAATAAATTTCCTCTTTACATTGTTTTGCAGTGTAACATATCTGTTTCAAAATTATAAATGATTGTGCTAAAGTTTACCGTTATAGTTGACTTAAAATTAAGTTTGTGATAAAATATAGTATTAGATAGGATTACATAAATTTAATACAACTTAGGAGGCATCATTATGAACATTTCAACAAATCTAAAAGCTATTGACACTATAAAAGGAGAAATTTTATCAGAGATCGCAAATCTTTATAAATCACTTGCCGATTATGATGAAGTGGCAGACTTTGAAAGTGTCACAAATGAGATTGCTACTGTAATAGCAATGGAGTACATACTTGCAAGACGGCTTGGAGTGGATTTTGCAGGTGTAGATAAGAAAATTTCTGAGTTACTTTCAATAGGCGTAGAAAACGGTCATTTACTTGAAATAGAATTCTCTGATATGTCTGAACTCAGAAAATATTTAAAAAGCCGTTAAGGCTTGCACGTGTATCATGCGTGGGAGGAATTTATGAAAAAATACTACGGACATATAATAAAAACTTATATAATTTTAGCTTTTATATCTGCGGTATTGATGGTGGTGGGAGGAATAACATTCTGTTTAACCAAAAGTACCATAGCAGGGGTAGTTCAGATTATATTAGGTGCAATAATATTAATATGTTTAGAAATACTTAAAAAAAAGCGTAAGGATAGTATAAGTAATTTTTTGAATATTGTTGCAAAAAACTCGGGGGCTATTACTTCAAATGTAGTGGGCTCATTACCAATTCCTGTTGCTGTTGTGCATATAGATGGTTCTGTTAATTGGTATAATGAAAGCTTTTCTGGACTTTTTCTAAATAAAGATTTATTTGATTCGAAGATTGAATCAATTATTCCATCTATTAAATGGGGAGAGGTTCTAAAAAGTGCGGCTCATTACGAAAAACGTATTAAAATTGAAGATAAAAAATTTCTTTTAATAGCAAAAACATTAAAGGAACGTAATACTTCAATTACTAATGAAGATGAGGACAAAGTGTCCGTATATATATATCTTATAGACAGAACAAATGAAGTTGAATTAAAAAGGCGTTATAATAATGAAAAAACGGATATTGCAATCATAAATATTGATAATTACGATGATGTTTTGCAGAGAGTTAATGATAATGAACAGCAGCATATTATTTCACAAATACGCCGTTGTGTTAATGAATGGGCACAAGTGAGTAATGCACTTGTGAAAAACACCGACCGTGATAGATACTATATGTTTTTTGAACACAAATATTTATCAAAATATGTAAGTGAAAAGTTTGACATATTGTACAAAGTACGAAAAGTCGGTGAAGATATAAAATTACCTGTAAGTATTAGTATAGGTATTGGTGTAGGCGGTTCTCTTGCTGAAAACGATTCATACGCAAGAAGTGCGTTGGATATGGCATTAGGCAGGGGCGGCGATCAAGTCAGCATAAAAGATGATACACAATATAAGTTCTACGGCAGTAAAGCTCGTGACTATGAAAAGAGTACAAGGGTTAAAACAAGAGCGTTTGCTGTTGCACTAAAGGATTTTATGCGTAATTCTGATAAGGTTATATTTATGGGACATGCAGGTGCAGACTATGACAGTTTTGGTGCTGCAATAGGTCTTCAGCGTGCTGTAAGAACATTGGGAAAGAAACCTTATATTGTTTATGACAATAATTCACCGGCAATTAAACTTTTGTATGATGAATTAAAAGGAATAAGTGAATACAAGGGGATGTTTATCAGCCCTGATGATTCGCTTGAAATTTTAACCGACAATACCCTTGTAGTTGTTCTTGATACTCATAGACCTTCTATGCTTCCATGTCCTGCTCTTACAGAAAAGGCATCAAAGGTTGTACTTATAGATCATCATAGACGTTCTACCGAATTTTTAAGCCACTGTTCACTTATGTACCATGAACCTTATGCTTCATCAACTTGTGAAATGTCAACTGAGCTATTGGAGTATATGGATTTCGGAAGTTCACTTACCAATGTTGAAGCTGAATGTTTGTATACAGGTATTTTAATGGACACCAAAAACTTTATGCTTAAAACAGGTGTTAGAACATTTGAAGCAGCATCATATCTTAGAAGATTAGGTTTAAATACAACAGATATTAAAAAATTATTTAATGTTAAAAAAGAGGATTATGACCACAGAGCTGAAATTGTAAGAACAATGCAAATGGTTGTGCCACATATAGCAGTTGCTAAATGCTATAACAAATATCAGAATATGCGTGTAATTGCATCACAAGCCGCAGACGAGATGCTAAATATAGGCGATACACAAGCGTCAATAGTTTTGTATCCGCAAGATAATGGTGTTGGAATTAGTGCAAGATCTTTAGGCGATATTAATGTACAGATAATTATGGAGTATTTGGGTGGAGGCGGTCATAGTACTGTCGCAGGTGCATATGTAAAAGATAAAACAATAGATACTGTTTATAATGAAACAGTAGATGCTGTGAATAAATATATTAATAATGATAATTAGACGGAGGAATAAATATGCAGGTTATATTATTAAAGGACGTAAAAGGTCAAGGAAAAAAAGGTCAGATGGTAAATGTATCTGACGGATATGCAAGAAATTATCTATTACCAAAAGGTATGGCTGAAATTGCAAGCAAATCAAATATAAATGTACTTAAAGGTAAACAGGAATCGCTTGAATATAAGAAAAAAGTAGAACTTGAAGAAGCAAATGCTATTGCTGAAAAAATGAAAGAAATAAAGGTAGTTTTAAAAGCGAAAGCAGGCGAAAACGGTAAACTTTTTGGTTCTATAACATCCAAAGATGTATCAGAAGCTCTTACGCAGCAGCATCACATTAAACTTGATAAGAAAAAATTTGTCATGCCTGATGGTATAAAAACTTTAGGTACTACTATTGTTGATGTAAAGATATATTCAGGAGTTGTTGGTAAATTAAGTGTCGTAGTAGAGCAAATGTAATTTTAGGGAGGAAGAATAATGGCTGAAATGTCATCACCTATTGATGTAATGGGCAGAGAACTGCCGCACAGTCAGGAAGCAGAACTTGCTGTTATAGGCAGTGCTTTAACTAATCCTCACAGTGTAGCAGAGTCTGCGGAAATTGTTCGGGCAGATGACTTTTATTTTCCTCAGAACAGGATTATTTATGCTGCTATTCTTGAACTTTTTAACGAAAATACACCTATTGACTTTGTTACAGTATCAGACAGACTGACACAAGAGGACAAACTTGATGCAGTAGGTGGAATAACATATTTGCGAAACGCAGCACGTGAAGTACCAACAACACGACACGTTTCTTATTATTCTGAAATTATAAGGGACAAGGCTATACTGCGTTCGCTTATAAGCAGTGCAAATATTATAGGTGACCTTGCATATTCAGAAGCAGATAAAGTTGAAAGAGTTGTTGACAGGGCTGAACAGCTTATATTTGATATTGCTTCATCAAGGGAAAAAAGTGATATACTTCCTATAAGTGAAATTTTTATGGGGAGTTACAGTGAACTTGTTGAAAATTCAATGAATAAAGATGGTATTACCGGTTTATCAACAGGTTTTACAGAACTTAATAAACGAACAGGCGGTTTTCACGGCGGTGAGTTGATTCTTATTGCCGGACGTCCTGGTATGGGTAAGTCAAGTTTTGCTGTAAATATAGCAGAGCATGTGAGTATTTACGATAAAAAAACAGTTGCAATTTTCAATTTGGAAATGCCTAAAGAACAAATTGTAAACCGTATAATATGCAGCCAGGCGATGGTTAATTCAGGTAAAATGCGTACAGGTGATATTAGCGGTGAAGATTGGGAGAAAATTGGTTCTGTTGTTGACAAGGTTGCAACTGCACCTATTTATATTGATGATACCGCTTCAATAACAGTTTCAGAAATCAGAGCAAAATGTAGACGATTAAAACAGACAAAAAATCTTGAACTTATAGTGATAGACTATTTGCAGCTTATGCAGTCAAGTGGACGAGCAGATAATCGTCAGCAGGAAATTTCTGAAATTTCACGTTCGCTTAAAATACTTGCTAAGGAATTGAATATTCCGGTTATTGCACTTTCACAGCTTTCTCGTGCAAGCGAATCGAGAAGCGATAAAAGACCGATGCTATCAGATCTTAGAGAATCAGGAGCTATTGAGCAAGATGCTGATATGGTAATGTTTCTTTATAGAGATGATTATTATAATAAAGATACTGATGAAAAAAATTTGGCAGAATGTATAATTGCAAAAAACAGAAGCGGTGAGATCGGTTCATTTAAGCTTGGCTGGAAGGGTGAATACACCAAGTTTTCAAATGTAGAATTTGCAATTAAGGAAGGACAATAATATTAGGTCAAAATAATGATTTTAGATATAATCAGACAAACTATATCAGAATATAATTTATTAAATAAAGGCGACAGTGTTCTTGTTGGTCTGTCAGGTGGTGCTGATAGTGTATGTCTTACGCATGCACTGAATGAATTAAAGGAAATATTAGGTATTGAAGTTTACACTGCACATGTAAATCATGGTATACGCGGTGATGAAGCAAATAATGATGAACTTTTTGCTGAAAAATTTTCAAAATCTTTGGGAATTAAGTTTTTTTCTGCAAGATTTAATGTTCCGGAGTTGGCGAAACAAACAGGTGTATCTGAAGAAACTGCCGGAAGAAATGCAAGATATGAGTTTTTCGAGAATCTATGCAATGAGTATAAGATTTCTAAAATTGCAACAGCTCATAATAAAAATGATAATGCTGAAACAATTCTTATGAATTTTATGCGTGGAAGTACTGTAAAAGGGCTGTGCGGTATACCTTATAAAAGAGGGAATGTGATACGTCCAATACTTGATGTATCTCGTGAAATGATAGAGGAGTATTGTCAGATTAATAAATTGGAATATGTAACAGACAGTACAAATTTGTCAAATAATTATACGAGAAACAAGGTAAGAAATATATTAATACCGCTTGTAAAAGAAAATTTCAATCCTAATTTTGTATCAACAGTTACATCAAATGCAAAGTTAATGATAGAGGACAGCTATTGCCTTGATCAGATTGCATATAGAGTGTATAGTAAGATTGCAAAGCATGGAAGTGTGTCAATAAGTAAGCTAAAAGAAAATCCTGTTTCAATACAAAGACGTGTAATAAGATATATGCTAAGTGAAGTTTATAATGGACTTTCAGATATACCGGGTATATATATAAGCGACATTTTAAATTTAAAACATACGGGAAACAGTATTAATCTTTTAAATGGTGTTGTTGCTAAAATAGAATATGATAAATTAAAAATAGGAAAATTTGATAGTTCTAAAACGTTAGATTTTAAATATAGTTTAAATGTTCCGTGTTGTGCCCAAATACCTGAGATTTTATATAGTGTGTCGATTGAAAAATGTGATAAACGTAAAAAAGACGGATATATATATTTAGGATGCGATACTGATAGAATTATAATTCGTAACAGACAACCGGGAGATAGATTCTATCCGAGTGGTATGACAGGCAGTAAAAAACTAAAACAGTATTTTATTGACAATAAAATACCAAAAGAAATACGAAGCAGTATACCAATAATAGAAATTAACGGTGAAATTGCTGCGGTAGGCGAAAGGGTTGACAACCGCTTTCTGTTTAAGGACAGAGGTGTTAAAATAAAATTTGACAGGAGGTAATGATTTGCGCAGAAATTTTAAGGGAATAGGTATATGGATTGCAATGCTGATTATAGTATATATGCTTTATTCGTTCTTTGTAGCAATGACTCATAATCAAGTTAAGATGGTTTATTCTGATTTGGTTAATAACATTAAAACTGAACAAGTTAAAAATATGTCTATAAACGGAAATACGGTTACTGTTACTTTGGTAAATGGACAAATGGCTAAAGTTCAAATTCCGTCTTTAGATACGCTTCAATCAGATGTAGGAGAAGAAATAAGCCAGCAGATGGAAAAAGGTTCATTGACTCAGGAAGCTTATGAATCTAAAATTTCATGGACTGTTATATCTAATGTTGTGCTAATTGGCATAACAATATTTCTGTTTTTCTTCCTTTTTGTTAAAAGAGGTGGAGGCGGTGCAGGTAATTTTACAAAAAGCAGAGCCAAACTGAATATTGACAACGTAAAAGTGACATTTAATGATGTTGCAGGTGCGGAAGAAGAAAAGATGGAATTAGCTGAAATTGTGGAGTTTTTAAAAAATCCTCAAAAGTTTATTAAACTTGGTGCCAGAATACCTAAGGGCGTTTTGCTTGTAGGTTCTCCTGGTACAGGAAAAACTCTTATTGCTAAGGCTGTGGCAGGTGAGGCTGGCGTTCCGTTTTTCTCAATAAGCGGTTCTGATTTTGTAGAGTTATACGTTGGTGTAGGTGCTTCTAGAGTAAGAGATTTATTTGAGCAAGCAAAACGAAATAGACCATGTATTGTGTTTATAGACGAAATCGATGCTGTCGGTCGTAAGCGTGGTGCCGGTATGGGCGGAGGACATGATGAAAGAGAACAAACGCTAAACCAGCTTTTAGTTGAGATGGATGGCTTTGGCGAAAATGACGGTGTTATAATGATTGCAGCAACAAACCGTCCTGATATACTTGATCCCGCATTGTTAAGACCGGGACGTTTTGACAGACAGGTAGTTGTTGACATTCCTGATGTAAAGGGAAGAGAGGCAATATTAAAAGTACACTGCCGTAAAAAGCCGCTTGAGGACGATGTTAATTTGGCAGAAATAGCAAAGGCTACTGCCGGATATTCTGGTGCGGATCTTGAAAACTTGATGAATGAATCTGCAATTTTAGCTGCAAGGAGAAATCATAGCAAGATTACCAATAAAGATATAGAAGATGCTAATTTGAAAGTAATGATGGGCAATGAAAAAAGATCAAGAGTCATTACCGATAACGAAAAGAGATTAACAGCATTTCATGAGGCAGGTCATGCTGTATTGGCAAAACTTGTAAATAAGACATCACATGTGCACAAAGTATCAATCATACCTCGTGGCAGAGCAGGAGGATTTACGATGTATGTGCCTGATGAAGATAAGATGTATACTTCTAAAAATGAAATGCTTGATAGAATAATTGTGATGCTTGGCGGCAGAGTAGCAGAAGAACTCACTATGGAAGATATAAGCACAGGAGCATCAAGCGATTTGCAGCAAGCAACAAAACTGGCACGACAGATGGTTACAAAGTATGGTATGTCTGATGTTATTGGACCTGTTTCTTATAATGATGAAGAGGAAGTATTTATAGGACGTGATTTTGCACATTCAAAATCATATTCTGAAAAAACTGCATCTGATATTGACGAGGAAATTAAACATATACTGATTATGCAGTACAAAAAAACTGAGCAAATTCTTACTGAAAATATGGATATACTAAAAAGAGTGGCTGAAAAACTTCTTGAAAAAGAAACTATCAGCGGTGAAGAATTTGAAGAATGTTTCAAGCAAGGAGGAAATAATAATGAAAATAACTAAAGAAACATTAATAGGGGAGCTTTTAAGAATTAATGAGGGAGTGGCACCGATTTTGATGGGAATTGGTATGCACTGTCTTGGTTGTCCTGCTTCACAGGGAGAGTCTATTGCGGAAGCTTGTATGGTTCATGGCGTTGACCCAGATGAGCTTGTGAAAAAAATAAATGATTTTCTTGAAAAAGCAGAATAAAGTTAAGTAAAATTAAAACCACCTGTTTTGATGTAACCTTAAAGTAATTACTTTAAAGTTTATCTCAATTCAAGGTGGTTTTTTTATTATTCTAATCCGTATAAATCATCAAAGAAATTAGGGTATGATACGCATGCACACTGACTATCATCAATGGTAGAATCGCCGTCAGCAAGTTGTGCCAATACAGATAAACTCATTGCCATTCTGTGGTCACCGTATGTTTTAAAATCAGCACCTGATATACTTTTACCGCCGTGTATGATCATACCGTCATCTGTTTCTGTTATATCAATACCGCATTTTTTAAACTCATCTACAACAGCACGTATTCTGTTAGTTTCTTTAACTTTCAATTCTTCTGCATCTTTGATAGTTGTTGTACCATCAGCAAAAACAGCTGCTACTGCGATTATAGGAAGTTCATCAATGAGGCGTGGAATAATATCACCGCCGATAGTTGTACCTTTTAAATTTGACGAACGCACAGTTATATCAGCAATACTTTCACCGGCATTTGTATGGACATTTTCGAGAGTAATATCAGCTCCCATATCTTTTAATACATCGATAATACCTGTTCTTGTTGGATTGATGCCTACGTTTGTTATTGTAACTTCTGAATTTGGCATGATAGAGGCAAGAACCATAAAAAATGCAGCAGAGGATATATCTCCAGGTACATTTACATCTATTGCTGAAAGGTTTTCAGTTTTTCTTACTGTAATATTTAAATCATCTACATTTATATCAGCACCCATTGCACCAAGCATAAGCTCTGTATGGTCACGTGATTTTTCTATTTCACGTACTACAGTTTCATCGTTTGCATAAAGTCCTGCTAACAATATTGCAGTTTTAACTTGTGCAGATGCAACCGGCATTTTATAATCTATACCTTTTAAATTTGTTCCTGTTATGTAAAGGGGACAAAATTCATTTTCAATCTTAGCACCCATCATAGAAAGCGGTTTTACGACTCTGCCCATTGGACGTTTTTGAATAGAAGCATCTCCTGTGATTGAAGAATTAAATTTTTGTCCGGCAAGTATGCCGCAAAGTAGTCGTGTTGTAGTACCGCTGTTACCGGTGTACAGCATTTTATTTGGCTGTTTAAGACCATGTAGCCCTTTACCATAAACAATTACGTTATCATCATCAATATTTATCTCTATGCCCATATTCCTAAAACAATCAATAGTAGATAGGCAATCAGCTCCACTTAAAAATCCTGATACACTTGTAATCCCATTAGCTAAAGAACCAAGCATTACAGCACGATGGGAAATTGATTTATCACCGGGAACTTTTATAGTACCTACAGCTTTTTTTATTTTTCTTATCTGCATTTTATTACCTCCAAGCGTTATAAAAATATTATAACACAAATAATATATAAAGACAAGTTTCAAAAAAACGGAGGTAAGTATGAAAAAGCAAAGCTTTATAATGGGAGCAGTCATTCTTATGATTGCTAATGCTGTATCTAAAATTTTAGGAGCAGTATTTAAAATACCTATTACGTATATACTTAATGAAGAAGGAATGGCCGTGTTTAATACAGCCTTTGAAGTATACATAATGTTTTTAGCTGTTATAATTTCAGGTGTACCCTTCGCCATATCTAAGGTTATAGCGGAATATGATTCAAAACAAGAGTATAGCAAAATAAGAAAAACAGTTCGTGTTTCAACAGTCTTCCTTGCCATAATAGGGATTGTAGGTAGTTTGGTATTGTATTTTGGTGCTTCTTTTTTTGCTCTTGCAATGAAAGAAGAAAAGGCTGTATATGCAATAAAAATGATTTCACCTTCCATATTTTTTGTTGCAGTAGGTACGGCATACAAAAGCTACTACCAAGGTGTATCAAATATGATACCTACTGCTATATCACAGGTGGTAGAAGCAATAGTAAAAGTTGTTGCAGGTTTTTATTTAGCAATATTATTTATAGATTTAGGTGTTGAAAAAACATCAGGTGGTGCAATAGCTGGAGTAACTGCTGGAGAAATCATAGCAACTGTCATTTTGATATTAATGTATATTCCTGAACATAAAAGTGGAATGAAAGGAAAAAATGACATATCTTCAAAAGAAATACTTGTATCAATTATAACGGTTGCACTTCCGCTTTTATGTGCATCAGTTGTGGCTAACGCTATAAATGTTGCCGATACAACTCTTATACGTTCAAGGCTGCTTGATGCAGGTTTTTCGCCTGAGGATGCACGTTATTTGTATGGTGCATACACCGGTTACGCACTGACAGTATTTCACCTTCCAGTAGGGATACTTGCAACATTAGGAGTGAGCATATTGCCGGTTATAGCCGGTGCAGTAGCGGTAAAAAATCACGAACGAGTCAAAACTGCTACGGATATGGCTATACGTTTGGTTTTCATTTTATCAATACCATGCGGAATAATAATGTTCACAATGAGCAGTGAAATACTTAATATACTGTTTCATAACAGTTCCTCCGCACGTATGTTATCGACAGTAGCACCGTGTGTAATAATGATGTGTGTATCGCAAATTACCGCAGCTATTTTACAGTCATCAGGAAAAATTATACTCCCGTTTTTTATATCTTTATTAGGAAGCGGTATAAAACTTTCACTTAGCTACTATCTTATAGCAATACCTGAAGTGAATATATATGGGTCTGCTATAAGTTCAAATGCGGCATACATAGTAATAATGATTTTAAATTTGATTGCAGTAAAGCATTATTTAGGTTTAAAAGGAAATATTTTGGTAACAATTATAAAGCTTATAATAGCAGCAGCAGTTATGTATACTGTTATTTATTTCTTACAAGGACCACTTTCATCTATTAATAAAATTATGTATTTAAGTGTGCTTTGTATTGTATCTTTATGTGCGTACACGTCTGTGCTTTTTATTTTAGATGTTGTATCCTTTAAGGAATTAAACAATTTACTTGTCAAAAACAATAAGGGGTGATATAATTGTTGTATAAAAAATGAAGGGATAGATTTACTGATGAAAAAGTACAGTATAGACGATTTGAGAAATATAATTATACAGCTCAGAGGAGAAAACGGCTGTCCGTGGGATAAAGTGCAGACGCATCAAAGTATAAAAAAAGATATGATAGAAGAATGTTATGAAGCTATTGATGCCCTTGACAGCGGTGATGATCATGCTTTTGCAAATGAGCTTGGTGACGTTCTTTTACAAGTTGTTTTCCATTCACGATTAGCAGAAGAAAGAGGAGCTTTTGATTTTGATGATGTTGTAAATGAAATATGCACAAAATTAATCACACGTCATACTCATGTTTTCGGAAAAGACGTTGCTGTTTCGGCAGAGGAAGCATTAGGAAATTGGGAAAAGAATAAAAAGAAGGAAAAAAATCTTGACTCATATACAGCTATGCTAAAGGATGTGCCACGCTATCTTCCTGCACTTATGAGAAGTGAAAAAATACAAAAGAAAGCATCAAGTGCTGGTTTTGATTGGAAGGATATTGACGGAGTATACGATAAAATAAATGAAGAAATAGATGAATTAAAGGAAGCTGTTTTAAATGAAAATAAGGAACAAATAGAGGAGGAGTATGGAGACTTACTATTTGCTGTTGTAAACCTTGGACGTCACCTGAAATTGACACCTGAAATTGCACTGACAAAGTCTTCAGACAAATTTATAAAACGTTTTGAAAAAATAGAAAAAGAAACGAATGGAAGAGATTTGGCAGAAATGACAGATAATGAACGAAATAAACTATGGGAACAATCAAAAAACGCATAAAACCGTTGTTTTTTTGTAAAAATTGGCTTAAAATGGTACAAAAGTATTGACAGATTGAAAAAAATGTAATAAAATCTATAAATGATCAGGCATTTATGCCAACCCACATTGGGTGTTTTGAAATTTTAAGTAAATTATTTTAGGAGGAAAAATCATGAACAAAACAGAACTTGTAGCAGCAGTTGCTCAAAAAGCTGAATTATCAAAGAAGGATGCAGAAAAGGCAGTTGCAGCTGTAACAGCAGCTATTACGGATGCTCTTTGTGCAGGTGACAAAGTACAGCTTGTTGGTTTTGGTACATTTGAGGTTAGAAGCAGAGAAGCAAGAACAGGTAAGAATCCTCGTACAGGTGAAGCTATCCAGATCGCTGCATCAAAGGTTCCCGCATTCAAGGCTGGTAAGGCTCTTAAGGATGTTGTAAATAAGTAATTATGTTTTTAATTTATGGGTGCCGTTTTCGGTACCCATGTTTTGTTTTTAGGAGGAAATATGAGAATAGATAAATATCTAAAGGTTGCCAGACTTATAAAAAGAAGGTCAGTAGCAAATGAGGCATGTGACCAGGGCAGGATAACTGTAAACGGTAAGGTTGTTAAGGCGTCGTATGATATTAAGGAAAATGATATAATAGAAATTAAGATGGGAGAACGCTTGATAAAGGTACAAGTAACTGCTATAGCTGAACATGTTCTAAAAAATGATGCTTCATCATTATATAAACCTCTTTAGTAATATTATTATTTTACGCATCATATATTTTATAAAAACATAAAGGCGGTGCGTAAACATGGACAAAAAAGATAATAGAGAACATTCTCTGTCAATGCTTAATAGGTCAGTTATTTCGTTGTCAGGAGTGCTGGAAGTATCTGAATTTTCAGATGCAAAAGTAAATCTTAAAACCAGTATGGGAGGTTTATGCGTAAGAGGAAAGAAACTTACGGTAAATCAACTAAATACAGATGCGGGTACACTTGATATAAAAGGCGAAATACAATCACTGCAATATAGCGGCGGAAAGGACGGCTTTTTTGCCGGATTGTTTAAGTAATGAACAGAGAAATAGGGATTCTTTTTATGATGGTTGCAATTGGCGGTGTTGTATCATGCATATTTGATTTCTTTAGGGCAATAAGAATGATATTTAAACCTAATACTGCAGTTGTCGCAATAAGTGATATTATATTTTGTACTGTGGGAATGTATGTTATTACAGCATGTTTATTTAAGTATAACAATGGGATTTTGAGATTTTACCATGTTGCAGGGTTGGCAATTGGTTCAGTTATATATTTTTCATCTGTAAGTAAATGGTTTTTAAAGGTATTTATTATCATTATTGAAAATATTTTAAAAATTATTAAACTTATTTTGAAAATACTCTTGACACCGCTGGGTTTTTTGTATAAAATTTTAGTAGTGCCTGTAAAAAAGCATATCAAAGGCCAAAGAAGGAAGGATTAGTGTACGTATGATGGAAGAATATAAAAATAAAGTAATTAGCTTCGTCACAGAACACCAAAAAGCCATAAAAATATGGATTCTTGTACTGCTTGTGGGCGGAATGTTTTTTAAAGGGTTAATGCAAATCCCTCAGATACGAGAAGGTAAAGCTCAGATTTCTCAACTTAATGACCAAATTGAATATGAAAAAGAACGCCAAAAGGAAGTGGAAGCTCTAAAGGACAAGGTTAATACTGATGAGTACATAGAAAAAATGGCGAG
The DNA here is from genome assembly GCA_944390495.1 of uncultured Clostridia bacterium. Lineage (GTDB taxonomy): Bacteria > Bacillota > Clostridia > UBA1381 > UBA1381 > Hominilimicola. The sequence goes on along the minus strand of CALXQE010000013.1, from coordinate 45,700 downwards.
TGATAAACTTGGTCTTATTAAGAGTAATTCAAAGGTATTTATTGATGTGTCGGGAGATCAGCAGTAGACATTATTAGGAGAGGAAAAAAAGGATAGTTATGGTTGCAGTTGGCAGTGTTGTAGAAGGAAAAATTGTAAATGTTATGCCTTTTGGTGCGTTTGTAGATATAGGAAACAAACAATCAGGTCTTGTTCATATCTCGGAGGTTTCTAATAGATATGTGAAAGATATAAATGAGTGTATAAAAAAAGGCGATACAGTAAAGGTAAAAGTAATTAAAATAGATGAAGCAGGAAAAATAAGCCTATCTATAAAACAAGCATGTGAAGATAAAAGTGAAAAGTATGAAAAACAATCATCAGCAAAGATTCCTGTACGTCCGGCAGACATAGACTGGGGTTTATCTTCAAATGAAGGTTTATCTTTTGAGGATAAGCTTTCAAAATTTAAGCAGGACAGTGATGAAAAAATGCAGACATTAAGACGTAATAACGATTCGAAGCGCTCAGGCGGATACAGCAGAAAGAGCCATCATTCATTTTAATAGTATTTTGTCGGGCGGAAATGTTTCCGCCTGTTTTATTATATTTTTCAGGAGATAGCAATGGTATCATTAAGAAATAACAAAAGAATATATCCTCTCTTAGGTGCAATTATTGTTTTTGTACTTTCTTTTTCGGTACTGTACCTGGGAGATAATATTGGATTATCTGATAACGGTGACTTCAGACGTGTACTGTTAGTTAATAATATGGAGTATAAAGACGATAATAACTATTACTACCTATTTAAACAGGATTATAAAATGAAGGTTGAAGGTGATACGTTTAAAGATAAGATTTCATACTTATGCGAAACAAACGATGAAGAGGAAATTTATTCTTCACCTCAATTTATAATTATAAAGGCATCAAAGGTAATGAATTTTGTTGTAAACACCGTATTTGGCTTTGATGAAACGAATTATAATATTGCTTTTTTGGCATTTATATATATTTTAATGTTGTCAATGGCTGCATGGGGTATTTTTACTTTTTTTGCCGATGAAGCATTAAAGCTTAGAATTGCCGTTTTTTTGATATTTATAATAATGTTTTGTGATGCTGGATATCTTCTGTATTTTAACTCATTTTACGGTGAACCTTTGCAGTATGTATCAGTGATGCTGCTTATATCTCTTGGACTTTTAATATATAAACGTCCTACAATCCCCAAAATAGCGTGCTTTTTTGTGTCGTTGTACTTTTTTGCCGGTTCAAAACTGGCAAATGTACCGTATTCTATTATCGTATCACTTTTAGCACTTTCTTTTGCGTTTTTAAGAAAAAATAAAGCATATAAGGTTGGTGTTGGAATATGCGTAATTTTAGCAGCGGTTTGTATTGCAAATTTATACATGAGTATTCCGGATTGGATGCACAATGATACAACATATCAATCTGTATTTTTTGGTGCAGTAAAAGAAAGTGAAACACCTGAAAAGGATTTAGAGCAGCTGGGAATTGATCAAAAATATTTACCTCTTGTGAATACGCATGCGTACATGGATGAAGGAGAATATCCGATTGATATAACAACACCTGAATTTCAGAAGGATTTTTATGATAATGTTTCAAAAGTTGATGTTGCATTTTTCTATTTGAGGCATCCTATACGTTTTATACAAAAGGTTATGCTTTCAATAGAAAATTCCGGATGTATTCGTCCGTTAAATGCCGGCAATTCAGAAACGGTAATAATGGATTATTCTAATCGTTACAGTGCATGGAGCAATATACGAGTAGCTACGCGATTTTTATTTAATCCATATATTGTTTTTGCAATGGCTATAATAATGACAGCGTATGTTGTTTTAGTTAATGTATATATTGTTAAAAATAAAAAACAAACAGATGAAAAAAGATTATATATGATAATGGCATTATATGTCCTGATAGTTGGACTGTGGATAAATATGTGTTTGCCTATATTAGGCAATGGTGAAGCTGATTTAATGAAACATATGTTTTTATTTACAAACTGTATGGATATACTGTTTGCTGCTATAATTATAGGAATTGTTAATATGCATACTCGCAATAAAATAGTAACTGTTGCGGTTATATTGATAACAACATTCTGCTTACAAATCGAACCGCCAAAGGAAACTATTGAATTTGGAAGATATAATGGGAAAAATCTTAAATGGGAAGTACTTGCTAATTACAGTGATGGAAGTAAGCTTATTGTGACAAAAAAATGTGTTACTGAGAGAATTTTTGATGATACAAATAATATGTGGGAAACAAGTGACCTTCGTGAATGGCTTAATTCTGAGTTTATAAATGAATTTACCATGGATGAACTTGCAAAAATTGTTCCAGTAAGAAATGAAGTGATGCTTACTTATAATGATCGTGGCTTGGCGGTAAGCGGTAATCATACACATTATTGGAGTGCATCACGTGATAATGTTGCAGATCTTTCAGAAACTGCGTATAAATATTATGTTGATGACATGGTATTTATTCCAACACTTGATATGATGGAAACTATTGATGTAAATGGTTCATATTGGATTTTATGTCCTTATGGATATAATGATAAAATGCAGAGATATATGAAAAATGACGGTTTTATTCTTCATACGAATGTCGATAATATTTATGGAGTGCGTGCGGCTTTAAGAATAAAACCTTAATGTTAAATTATTACGAGGTATTAAAATGAAAAATGAACTTAATCTTACAATGCTTGTGGACTTTTATGAGTTTACTATGATGAATGGATTTTTAGCCGAAGGGTATAAAGATAAAATAGCATATTATGACATGTTTTTTAGACGAGTTCCTGAAAATGGCGGTTTTGCAATAATGGCGGGTGTAGAGCAGTTTATAGAATATATAGAGAATATATGTTTTACTGATGAAGATATATCGTATCTTAGGAGTAAAGGAATTTTCAGCGAGGAATTTCTTGATTATCTTAAAAATTTTAAATTTGAATGTGATATATGGGCTATACCTGAAGGTACACCAATTTTCCCTGGTGAACCGATAGTTACAATAAGAGGCCCTGTAATGCAGGCACAGTTTGTTGAAACTATGCTGCTGCTTACTATAAATCATCAAAGTTTAATAGCGACAAAGGCAAACAGAATAGTTCGTGCATCAAGAGGACGAGCTGTTATGGAATTTGGTTCAAGACGTTCACAGGGAAGCAGCGGTGCTGTTGCCGGTGCAAGAGCTGCATATATCGGAGGAGTGGACGGTACTGCGTGTACAATATCAGATGAAATGTATGGAATACCGGCACTTGGCACAATGGCTCATAGTTGGGTACAGCTATTTGAAAATGAATATGATGCTTTTTATGCCTATGCAAAAAATTATCCAACAGACTGTACCCTTTTGGTAGATACTTATAATGTACTAAAATCAGGTATTCCTAATGCAATAAAGGTATTTGATGATGTACTAAAGCCTATTGGTGCAAGACCAAAGGGTGTACGTATTGATTCAGGCGATATTACGTACTTATCAAAAAAATGTAGAAAAATGCTTGATGAAGCAGGTTATCCTGATTGTAAAATTATAGCGTCAAATTCACTTGATGAATATATTATAAGCGATATGCTACTGCAAGGAGCAAAAATTGATTCATTTGGTGTAGGAGAAAGATTGATTACATCGAAATCAGAACCTGTATTCGGAGGAGTGTATAAACTTGCAGCTGTTGAAGATACAAATGGAAATATTATTCCAAAAATAAAGATTAGTGAAAATGTTGCTAAAATTACTACTCCGGGATTTAAGCAGGTTCACAGATTATATTCACGACATGACAGCAGTGCCATAGCGGACGTTATAACTCTTCATGATGAAAAAATAGATAACGATAAACCATATACAATTTTTGATCCGGAACATACATGGAAGAAGAAAACAGTTACAGATTTCTATTCAAGAGAACTTTTAAAACCAATTTTTGTAGGCGGAAAATTAGTATATGAAAATCCGTCAATAGAGGTTATTAGGGAATATTGTAAAATGGAAATTGAAGGTTTATGGGAAGAAGTCAAGCGTTTTGAAAATCCGCATAGCTATTACGTGGATTTATCTCAAAAATTATGGGATATGAAGCACAAAATGCTTGAAGAATATCAGATATGAGGTTATTTATGGAAACTAAATTATTTAGTACAAGCAGTGAAGATATAAACAATGCCGGAAAAATACTGAAAAACGGAGGTCTTATTGCGTTTCCTACAGAAACAGTGTACGGACTTGGTGCATCTGCGTATGATGCAGATGCTGCTGAAAAAATATACACTGCAAAGGGACGTCCGTCTGACAATCCTCTTATAGTGCATATATGCGAAAAAGAACAGATAGACGAAATTGCAGAAGATGTAACAGAAGAAGCTAAAATGGTAATTGATACATTTATGCCCGGACCTATAACAATTATCCTAAAGAAAAAAAATATTATACCTAAAACAGTAACAGCTGGGCTTGATACAGTTGCAATCAGATTCCCATCTCATAATGTTGCCAGAGCACTTATAAAAGCAGCAGGAGTACCTATTGCAGCACCAAGTGCCAATTTATCAGGCAAACCAAGCCCTACAAAGGCAAGACATGTAATAAACGATATGACAGGAAGAATTGACGGTATAATTGACGGCGGTGATTGTAATGTAGGAGTAGAATCTACAATAGTCGATTTTACCGGGAACAAGCCTGTTATTCTTCGTCCAGGAGGTATTACATACGAAGATTTAAAAAATGCCGGTATAGATGCTGAAATTGATAAAAATATATTAAAATCACTTTCTGCTAATGAAGTGCCAAAATGTCCGGGAATGAAATACAAACACTATGCGCCTAATGCCGACGTTACAGTAGTTGAAGGAGAAAAAACAGTAGTTAAAAATAAAATTAAAGAGCTGCTTGAAGAAAATAGAAATAAGATTACAGGTGTATTGTCAATGAACGATGCTGATTATGATACTGCTGTAATTTTAAACGCTGGAAAAGACAATAAAGAGTATGCAAAAAATCTTTTTTCATCTCTTCGGGAATTTGATGAGCTTGGAGTAGAGGTAGTTTTTGCTGAATTTTGTGAGGATGATGGCTATGGTTTGGCTGTTAAGAACAGACTATATAAGGCTGCTGGACAAAAGGTTATACACGTTTAAAAGGAGTGATCAAATATGAACATACTTTTTGTATGTACCGGAAACACATGCCGCAGTGCAATGGCTGCTGCAATAATGGATAAAATAGCACAGGAAAATGATCTTGATATTTTTATTGAATCGGCAGGAATTTTTGCAGAAGAAGGACATAGTGCAAGTGAAAATGCGATAAAGGCACTTTTAAAGTACGGAATTGATCTTTCAAATCACAAAACACAGCCGGTAACGGAAGATCTAATAAAACAATGTGATCTTATTTTAACTATGACGGAAGGACATAAAAAACTTATTGAACCTATGGCAAAAGGAAAGGTTTTTACACTCCTTGAATATGCAGGATTGAATGGAGATATTCAGGATCCGTATGGCGGTGATATTGATGAATATGAAGAAACAGCACAGGAAATTTATGATGCGTTGGTAGATGTTGCGGAAAAAATTTCTGATATGCAGAGTAAGTGATATGAGTATTTTTATAAGAAAAATGACAGTTGGAGATGTGAAACAAATTGCTCAGCTTGAAAAAATATGTTTTACTGTACCATGGTCTGAAAAATCTTTTAATGACGAAATGCAAAATAAATTAGCGGTGTATTTCGTAGCAGTAGATGATGAAAAATGTATAGGTTATGCAGGCTTTTGGAATATATCCGGAGAAGGGGATATAACAAATGTGGCTGTACTTCCGAAATATAGACGTGAAGGTGTAGGAAGTATGCTTATTAGTGCTTTAATAAAGGAAGCAACTTCATTAAATCTTGTACTTTTGACGCTTGAAGTTAGAAAAAGCAATATTGCAGCACAAAAACTTTATGAAAAATACGGTTTCGAAAAAATAGGAGAAAGAAAAAGATATTATAGTGATGACGGTGAGGATGCTTACATTATGACAAAAAGCTTCCTTTAAAGGTTAGGAGTAGAAAAATGTTAATACTTGGTATAGAAAGTTCATGTGACGAAACAGCCGCTGCTGTTGTTAAAGATGGGCGAGAGGTACTCTCAAATATAATTAATACACAAATAGAAATTCATAAAAAATTTGGAGGCGTTGTTCCGGAGGTAGCATCCCGTCGCCATATTGAAACAATAGATGCGGTTATAGATGAAGCACTTGAAAAAGCAAACGTGACATTTGATGATATAGATGCTATTGCTGTTACATACGGTCCTGGACTTGTTGGAGCTTTATTAATAGGAGTATCAGCAGCAAAGGCACTTGCCTTTGCACTTAAAAAACCATTAATACCGGTACACCATATAAAGGGACATATAATGGCTAATTTTGTTGCACATAAGGATTTAAAACCTCCGTTTGTGTGTTTAGTTGCGTCTGGAGGACATAGTCATATTGTTAATGTATCCGACTATAATAAACTTGAAATAATGGGCAGAACACGTGATGATGCGGCAGGTGAGGCTTTTGATAAAATAGCAAGAGTTTTAGGATTGGGTTATCCAGGTGGACCGCTTATTGATAAGTTAGCTAAAGAAGGCAATAAAAATGCAGTAGAATTTCCAAGGGTAAGAATGGATAAAAATTCTCTCGATTTTTCCTTTAGCGGAGTTAAGACCGCAGTTATAAATTATCTTCACAAACTTGAACAAAATGGTGAAGAATATAACAAAGCTGATATTGCTGCAAGTTTTCAAAATGCGGTTACAGATGTACTTTGTGAACATACAATAGAAGCTGCAATTATTAAAAACAGCAAAATTATTGCATTGGCAGGCGGTGTAGCTTCAAACAGTGCTTTGCGGGAAAAAATGACAAATGAAGCAAAAAAACATGGAATAGATGTAATTTATCCAAGTCCTATACTTTGTACTGATAATGCTGTTATGATAGCTTGTGCAGGGTATTATGGTTATCTTGACGGTGATTTTGCCGATATGACATTAAATGCAGTGCCGTCATTACAACTTTAAAAGGACACTAAAAAAGAAAGGGACACTAAATATATGGATAAGTTGTTTGTTGATTTAGGTGAAAAATCCTACGATATAATTATATCTGATAGTTTTTTACATTTGCCTAAATGCTTAGAAGAAATAAATGTTCAAAAAAAAATTTTGATTGTAACAGACAGTAATGTTGCAGAACTGTATGGCGATGAGGTAAATACAATTTTTCAAAATAACGGATATGATAGTCATATTTATATTTTTGACGCAGGTGAAGAAAACAAAACAATGGATACAATCCTGGGAATTTGCCGTGCATGTATGGAGCATAAAATGGACAGGAAAAGTATGATTGTTGCATTAGGCGGAGGTGTTGTAGGTGATATGGCCGGATTTGCCGCTGCAATATATATGAGAGGTATTGATTTTATTCAAATACCCACAACTCTTTTATCTCAGTCTGATAGTTCAGTAGGCGGAAAAACAGGCATTGATTTTATGGACGGAAAAAATATTTTAGGAGCATTTCATCAGCCAAAACTTGTATATATGAATGTTACAACTTTAAAAACTCTTCCGAAAGAACAATTTGTTTCAGGAATGGGAGAAGTAATAAAGCATGGAATAATTAGTGACAGCTGTTTTTTTGAATATCTTGAAAAAAATGTTGAGAATATAAAAGAGCTTGACAGTGAAACTCTTATAAATATGGATAAAACAAATTGTTCAATAAAGGCTGATGTTGTAATAAAAGATGAAAGAGAAACAGGGCTTCGTGCAAATTTAAATTTTGGACACACAATAGGACATGCCATAGAATCAGCATACAACTTTAAAATGACACATGGTGAATGTGTTGGGCTTGGTATGATAGGTGCATCATTTATTGCTTTAAATAGAGGATATATAACAAATGACACTTTACATAGAATTGAACATATACTTAAAATGTATGGGTTTAAAACAAAGGTGAAACTTCCATCACTTGATGTAGTTTTTGAATTTATGCAAAAAGATAAGAAAAAGCTTGATGGCAAGTTAAAATTTGTTTTGCCGGTAAGTATTGGCGAAGTGGTGCAGAAAAATGATGTAATTAAGGAAGAGATTTTTGCAGCATTAGAATATATATCCCAGCAGGAGAAATAGTATGATTTGGTTTTTATTAGTGGCATTAATAGTAATAGCTGATCAGTTTATAAAATATTTTATAGTATCAGGAGTGCAAATAGGCGAAATTGCATTTTCAATTTTTAATTTGATAGATATAACATATGTGCAAAACAGAGGAGCTGCTTTTTCTATACTTTCAGGTAACAGAGTTCTGCTGAGTTTAATTTCTATTATATTTTGCATTGTGGTTGCTATATACTGGAGATGGAAAAAACCACAGCACAAACTTTTATGTACATCACTTGCGATGATGTTTGGAGGTGCTGCCGGTAATGCGATAGACAGAATTTGTCATGGATATGTTGTTGATTATATAAGTACGTCTTTTATAGATTTTCCTGTATTTAATCTTGCTGACATAGCTATAACGGTAGGTGCGGCACTTTTAGTTATTTATTTTATTTGGTTTGATAAAGAGGATAACAATGCAAAAAGTAATAATTAATTCGACCATTGAAAATAAAGGAGAAAGACTTGATAAATTTATTGCTGATAACTCTGATATTTCAAGGAGCTATGCGGCTAAACTATGTGAAGACGGTTTAGTCACAGTAAATGAAAAACAAGTTGAGAAAAAATATAAGATAACAGGAAATGAAGAAATTACTATAAATTTGCCGCCTCCTAAGGAACTTGCGGCAAAACCTGAAAATATTACACTTAACATCGTATATGAAGACAATGATGTTATTGTTATAAATAAACCACAGGGTATGTGTGTACATCCTGCACCGGGTAACGAAAACGGCACAATGGTGAACGGACTTATGTATCACTGCGGTGATTCATTATCAGCTATAAACGGTGTAATTCGTCCAGGAATTGTACATAGAATTGATAAGGATACATCGGGACTGATTATTTGCGCAAAAAATAATGAGTCACATTTAAAGCTTTCAGATCAGCTAAAAGAACGCAAAGCTATGAGAAAATATATAGCACTTGTAAACGGGAATATAAAAGAAGATACAGGTATAATTAACAAGCCAATAGGCAGAAATCCGTCAGACAGAAAAAAAATGGCTGTTGTAATAGGTGGTCGTGAAGCGATTACACATTTTCGTGTGCTGGAACGATTTGGACAATATACACTTGTCGAATGCGTTTTAGAAACCGGAAGAACTCATCAAATAAGAGTACACATGGCATCAATAGGTCATAGCATAGTTGGAGATCCTTTATATGGATTAAAAAAAGAAAAATTCAGTTTAAAGGGTCAGCTTCTTCATGCAAAGACAATTGGTTTTATTCATCCGAAAACAGGTCAAATGATGGAATTTACAAGCGAAATACCTGAGTATTTTGGGAACATACTTGAAAAACTTAGAAAAAAATAAACTTTTGATTAAATTTGTCGTATAAGGCTTGAATTTTTATATTAAAAAAGGTATTATAAATATATAAAGTTTTAGGAGTGATTACATAATGAAAGAATTATGTGTTATTTTCGGCGGACAATCACCGGAACACAACATTTCAAGAAAATCAGTAACATCGGTTTTAAATAACCTTGATAAAAATAAATATAACATTTCAGTGATTGGTATAACAAAGAATGGTGCGTGGTATTTATATACCGGCGACTATGGTAAAATAGAAAACGGTGACTGGGAGAATGACTCTGATAACAAGAAGAAGGCAATTTTATCACCCGATGCACAAGATAAAGCAATTATTGTCTTTGATGAAGGTAGAATAACAAAAATTAATCCTGATGTAATTTTTCCTGTACTGCATGGTGAATTTGGTGAAGATGGTACAATACAGGGACTTTTTGAGCTTTCAGGTATTCCTTATGTTGGAATGGGTGTAATGGCATCTGCAAATGGTATGGACAAAACATCATCAAAAATAGTTTTTGCAAGTGCAGGTATACCTCAAGCGGATTGGGTTGTTGTAAACAGAACGGATAACTATGAAGAAAAAATGGATGAAATCGAAAGAAAACTTGGTTATCCTTGTTTTGTAAAACCGGCAAGAACAGGTTCATCGGTTGGTGTTGGTAAGGCTCACGACAGAAGTGAACTAAAGGCAGCACTTGAAAATGCTGCAAAGTTTGACAGAAAAATATTAGTAGAAGAAAATATAGATGGTCATGAAGTAGAATGTGCAATACTTGGAAACGAAGATCCCAAAGCAGCAACAGTTGGAGAAATTATGCCGACAGTGGAATTTTATGATTTTGATGCTAAATATAATGATAATTCAACAAAACTTCAAATTCCGGCAGATTTACCTAATGAAACTATTGAGAAGATACGAGAATATGCCGTTAAAGCATTTAAATCACTTGACGGTGCAGGACTTTCAAGGGTGGATTTCTTTGTTAAGCATAGTGACGGAAGTGTTATTCTTAATGAAATAAATACCTTACCTGGATTTACGAATATCAGTATGTATCCTAAACTTTGGGGTGCTGTAGGTATTGAATATAGTGAGCTTTTGGATAGACTTATTGAGCTTGCGGAAAAGAGAGTAAGATAATATGAATAACAAGAGTATAGGCGTTTTTGATTCAGGACTTGGAGGACTTACTGCTGTAAAGCAGATAATGAATGAACTACCAAATGAAAACATAATATATTTCGGAGATACAGGACGTGTTCCATACGGTACACGTTCAAGAGAAACTATTTTAAAATACACAAGGGGAGACATTCGTTTTCTTCAAACTTTTGATGTTAAAGTTATCGTTATAGCATGTGGTACTGCATCATCTGCTGCTCTTCCAATGATTAAAAATGAATTTGATATTCCTATTGTTGGCGTTATTGATGCTGCAGTTTATGCGGCAGTGAGAGCTACAAAAAATAAAAAAATAGGCGTTATTGGTACATCGGGCACAATAAAAAGCGGTGAATATGAAAAGCAAATAAAGGAATATGACAGAGATATGAAAGTTTATTCAAAAGCATGTCCTATGTTTGTACCATTGGTAGAAAATGGTTATTTTGATTCGCCGGTTACAAAATTAATTGTTGAAGAATATCTTGAGGATATTAGAAATGAGGGTGTAGATACACTTATTTTAGGATGTACCCACTATCCTCTTTTAGAGAAAGTTATACAGGAATATATGGGTAATAATGTTGTGCTTATTAATTCCGGTGCTGAGGTTGCAAAGTACCTAAAAAAGAAACTTGATGATGAAATGTCACATAGTGCAGTAATTGATGAAAACCAATATAGATACTATGTAAGTGATGATGTATCAAGTTTTGAAGAACTTGGTGGAATATTCCTTGAAAGAGAAATTAACGGACAGGTGAATAAGATTGACATTGAAAAATACTGATAAAGAATATCGTATCGTTATTAAAAATAAGCAAACTATTGACACAGAAACTGATGTAATAAAGGAAGTTGCTTATGGTGATTATCACGAAAAAAACGGAAAACAATATATAACTTATAAAACAGAAAACGATGGAGATGTTATTTCATCAATTATAAAAATTGATGGTAATGAGATTCTTATAAAAAGAAAAGGCAGTGTAAATTCATCAATGACATACAGAACGGATAGAAAACACAGTTTTATGTATCACCTGCCTTACGGCTGTGTCGAAATGGAAATTGAAACACAACGTATAAATTCAAATCTTTCCGAGAACGGCGGTAAGATAGAAATTGTTTATACTCTTTCTGTGCAGGGGGAAAAATACTTTAACGATATGATTATAACTGTAAATAAGAAGGTGACAGCATGAAATTTAATAAATTAATTATAACTGTTTTGACAGCAGTTTTACTAATTGTTCCATGCAGTGTTTATGCTGAAAATACGGAAGAACAAACAGAAGAAGTTGTTTATAGTGGTGAATATTATGCTTTTGATAAAATAGCTCAATATATTTGTGATTTATATATTGATGATTCATATACAAAAGATGAAATAATGGCACAGGGTATATCAAAACTTCTTGAAAATAATGAGCCATTACTTATAGAATTATTAAAATCAACTTTGAGCAGTATGGATGATTACAGTGAATTTTATACTGCTGAGGAATATAAGCAGTTTCAAGATGAACTTAGTCACACCTTTTACGGTATTGGTGTTACAATGACACAAAAAGAAAATGATTATGTAGAAATAACAGGATTTGCAGAAGAAGACAGCAAAGCTGAAAAAGCAGGATTTAAAATAGGTGATAAAATTTACAAAGTAGATGGTAAAGATATGACCGGCTTATCAATTGATAAAGTTCGTGAACATATTATTGGTGAAGAAAATACTACTGTAAAAATCACTGTACTTAGAGATGGTGAAGAAATTGAGCTTATAACAACACGAGTTTCTCTGCATGAAGATACTGTGCTTGAAGCTGTTTTAGAGGGTAATATAGGATATATACAAATCACTTCGTTTGATTTAAATACTTCTAAAGAATTTACAGAAGCATTAAATCTGATGAGAGAAAACAACGTAAAAAATATTATTCTTGATTTAAGAAATAATCCCGGTGGTGTAGTTGCGACTGCTGTGGAGGCAGCAAAACAAATTGCACCAAAGGGAAAAATTATAGACGTAAAATACAGAGATTCACAATATGATATAACATTTAACTCTGATCTTGAAACTAAAGAATTTGATTTTTTTGTTCTTGTTAATGAGAATACAGCTTCTGCTGCTGAAATTCTTGCAAGTGCTATACAGGATAGTGAATGCGGACAGTTGATAGGTACAACAACATACGGCAAGGCTGTAATTCAAAATCAGTTTAAACTTGATAATGGAATGGCATTTAAACTTACAATAGGTCAATACATAACACGAAATGGTCATGAAATAAATCATATAGGATTAACACCTGACGTGCAAATTGAAAATGAAGAAGTTAATATTGATGATTCTGATTTAGCAGCATTTGATTTTAAAACAAATGTTTCCCTTGGTAATTCATCTGATAATGTCATTGCAGCAAAAGAACGTTTTTCTATAATGGGAATATATAATGGTGAAACAAGCAGTAATATAATGACAGAGGATTTTAAGGAAATTATATCTAATTTTCAAAAATCAAACGATATTTTTTCATACGGCATACTTGATGTAGCAACGCAAAAGAAAATAGATGAATTATTTTCGCAAATAAAAGTTATAAAAGACAATCAATTTGATAAAGCCTATGAAATGGCAGGAGGAAAAAGTTCATCTGAAAAATAAGATAAAAGGTGTGGAATATTTAAAGTTCCGCACCTTTTTTATTTAAAGAATATTTGAAAAAAATTGTTCTGATGTTATACCGTTAGGTCTGTTATATCGCTTCATCATAAATAGCGAGTCAGGATCTTTTGTTATTACATTAATACCTTCATTGCATGTTAGACTCATTTTAAAATTCATTTCTTTTAAAATATCTGTTGTTTCAGGACTGTAAGCACCAAATGGGTATGTGTATACATTAGGAGCAAAACCTGTTTTGGTTAAAAAAGCGTCCTGTGCCTTTTTTGTATCTTCCAAAAAAATCTTTTTGTATTCTTCGATACTTTCATTACTATTACGTTTTGAACCGTTTCTTCCGTTTGTATTAGAATGAAAATTGTAAGAATGATTTGCTGCTTCTGTGTAATTACTTAAAAATATATCATATACTTCGCTCCAACTCATATAACCATAAGTTAGATTTTTTATTTTGCTTTCGCTATATTCATCAGTGTAACTGCCTACTATTGAAATAATTGCTTTTGCATCATATTCTTTAAGTATAGGTAAAACGTAACCGTATGTATTATAAAAACCGTCGTCAAACGTTAAAAGGACAGGTTTTTCAGGAAGATTTCCATCAGAATATACATAATCTATTATTTCTTGTGCAGACACAAAGGTGTAGCCATTGTTAATTAAAAATGATATATCTTCCTTTAAAGTATCAGGAGTAATAACATATTTACCTGATAAATTGCTATCTTTTAAAACGCTATGATACATTATTACGGGCAATTTAATGCCGTCTTGTACACTAACTGTAACTGAATCATTACTTAAACCGCTGAATAAAAGACTGAATATTCCACAATACATAAAAACTACAAATAATGCTATTGAAAATAACTTTAGTTTCTTAAACATAAAAATACACCCCTTATCAATGTATGATAAAGGGTGTGTTTTATTACAAAATTATGCTTTGTTGATTGAACCGAAAAGTTCCATTTTCTCTTTAACAATAACTTTAATTGCTTCTGTACCTGGTGCAAGAAGTTTTCTTGGGTCAAAACCTTTACCTTCAAGGTCTTTACCTGCTTCGATATACTTTCTTGTTGCTTCCTGGAAATAAAGCTGACATTCTGTATTTACATTAATTTTAGCAACGCCAAGAGAAATTGCAGTTTTTATCATATCAGCCGGAATACCAGTTCCACCATGAAGAACAAGAGGAAGGTCGCCGATAAGTTCTTTAATTTTTGCTAATGCATCAAAGTCAAGACCTTTCCAATTTTCAGGATATTTACCGTGTATATTACCGATACCAGCTGCAAGGAAATCAACACCAAGATCAGCTATTTTTTTACATTCCTGTGGATCTGCAATTTCGCCTGCACCTACAACTCCATCTTCTTCGCCGCCGATTGAACCAACTTCAGCTTCAATTGAGATGCCTTTTTCATGGCATACTTTTACAAGTTCTTGAGTTTTTGCTACATTCTCGTCGATAGGGAAGTGTGAGCCATCAAACATTACAGAAGAAAAACCTGCTTCGATACATTTATAGCATCCGTCGTAAGAACCGTGGTCAAGATGCAATGCAACAGGAACAGTGATATTTAGTTCTTCAATCATTGCTTTTACCATTGCAGCAACTGTTTTAAAACCAGTCATATATTTTCCTGCACCCTCAGAAACACCAAGGATTACAGGTGAATTATTTTCCTGTGCAGTGGTAAGAATTGCCTTTGTCCATTCAAGATTGTTTATGTTAAACTGACCAACAGCATATTTACCTGCCACAGCCTTGTTTAACATTTCGGTAGCTGAAACTAACATAATTATAATTCCTCCTTAAATAATTTAATAAATATATATTTTTTTATTTATTAACCAATTATTATTGCATGTGCATTAAGAAGCCTTGTAAGATTTTCTTCGGTAGCTTCTATAAGTTTAGATTTACCGCAATTTTTACATGTAAGCATTATATTACCGCTTATAATATTCATTTCTGTATCTTCACAGCCACACATGCATGAAACATTATTCGCATCTTTTAAAGAATGGATTTTTTCAATCATTGCGTAAAGAAGATTGAAAGATAAATCGTCATCGTCAAAATCATCCATAACATCAGAATACAACTCGGAATTTTCATCTAAAATTCTTTCTACTTCATGCTGCTCGCCGGCAAAAAATATATCTATACCAGCCACCGGACATTTATAAGTGATGATTGGTTTATTCCAAAAACTATCCTTTGAAATTGTATATGAATGTGTTTCACCGCAAAGCGGACATTCAATATCAAGTTTATATTTATTACCTCTTTGAGATATGTACACACAAGTTTCATGACAACCGTGTGTTGGACACATTAGATGAACTTTATCATTTCCCGAAAACCTAAATATTGAAAGTGATTTTGACGATATGTTTGAACATAGCGGACATATATATGCAACTATACGTTTTAAATCAACCAGCAATTAATATCACGCCTTTCTGTCAAATATAATAGTAAAATCCGTAATACGTGATTATGTTGTATACGAATCAAATTTTGTTTTCTCTTGCGTAAAAGAAAAGATACTGCTGTGCAAAGCCTCCTATATCGCCGAAATGTTTTTTAGCGAACTCTGCAATTGTAGGTATATTTTGTTCTTCGCCAAAGTACAGTTTCTCCACAATTCGTTTTATCCATACGTCAATAGGAAATGAATCAACTCTTTGCAGTCCAAAAAGTAAAATACAATTACATACTTTTTCTCCTACACCATTAATAGTAAGAAGCATTTTTTTTGCTTCAGGTGTTGTAAGTGAACGAATATAACTATTATTTATCTGCCCGCTTTGGAATTTTTGTGCAGCATCAATAATATATTTATCTCTGTAGCCTGCACGAATAACTGATAAATCTTCCTTAGACAGTTTAGCTATTGTACCAATATCAGGAAAAGAATAGTAGGTTTTACCCATATAATTTATTTCTCTCCCAAAAGAGGTGCAAAATCGTTCAATAATACCTTTTATACGCGGAATATTGTTACTTGCGGAAATAATAAATGATATAACAGTTTCCCACAAGTCTTGATTTAAAATTCTAATTCCATCACCGTATGAAATTGCATTTTTCATTATAGGATCAACGGAAAGTCTTTTTTTTATTTCACCGTAATCTCTGCCTAAATCAAAATATTCATACCAAATATTTTTAAAATCCTCCTCAGTTGTTTCATACAGTGTTATACTGTCTGAATCTTGAGAAATACAGAGAGCATTACCTTTTGCAATTCCTAAATATGTATTTTTTTCAATTTCATTAAATCTAAAACACTGACCACATTCAAAAATATGTTTCAGGTTAAAGTCTTTAAGTCCTGTGACAATTAAATTATTGCCTGAGTGTTTAATATCCATATTGTTATTATACCACGCTGTTATTATTTTATCAATAATTAAAACATATTTCTTTGCGATATGCCGAATTGCACAGTGAAAATTGTAATAAATTATGTTATTTGTGGACAAAATGCACTGTATAAGGTGTGGACTATTTAGAATAAATATGCTATAATATAGGATATAATAA
Organism: uncultured Clostridia bacterium; assembly: GCA_944390495.1. Lineage (GTDB taxonomy): Bacteria > Bacillota > Clostridia > UBA1381 > UBA1381 > Hominilimicola. The sequence goes on along the minus strand of CALXQE010000013.1, from coordinate 28,701 downwards.
GTAAACGGAGGTATTATTATGACTGATAAAGAATTGTTTGACGAGCTGTCTTATGACAGAAAAAACGTTTATGAAAATATTACTGATGAAGAAAAACAAGCTATGTTTGACCTTTGTGATGAATATCGTGTATTTCTTGATGAAGGAAAAACAGAACGTGAATGCGTAGAAAAAGCTCTTGAAATGGCAATTTCTAATGGATTTAGAAATCTTGACGACGTAAATGAACTTAAAGCAGGAGATAAGGTATACAGAATTAACAGAAATAAAAATATATTTCTTGCTGTAATAGGTAGCGAAGATATAGAAAAGGGTATAAATCTTGTTGGGGCTCATATAGATTCTCCAAGACTTGATTTAAAGCAAAATCCGCTTTATGAAAGTACAGGTATGGCATTATTAAAGACACACTACTATGGCGGAATAAAAAAATACCACTGGCCTGCTATCCCTCTTGCTATGCATGGTGTTGTTATTACGAAGGACGGGAACAGTGTTAAAATTAACATTGGTGAAAAAGATAATGACCCGGTATTCTGCATAACAGATCTTCTTCCGCATTTGGCGAAGGATCAAATGGTAAAGAAAATGACAGAGGGAATTGAGGGAGAAAGTCTTAATATACTTATTGGTGGTATGCCGGTAGGTGACAGCGACGTAAAGGAGAAAGTTAAGTTTTCAATTTTAAAACTGCTAAATGCAAAATATAATATGACTGAACGTGATTTTTTAAGTGCTGAAATTGAAATAGTACCAGCATTTAAAGCAAGAAATGTTGGTCTTGATGAAAGCTTTATAGGAGCGTATGGTCAAGATGATAGGGTATGTGCATTTACAACACTTAAAGGCATTTTTGATGTAAAAGCTCCTAAAAGAACTGCAGCTGCAATACTTGTTGATAAAGAGGAAATTGGTTCAACGGGAAATACAGGAATGTTAAGTGCATTTTTTGGAATGACAGTTGCTGAAATTATAGAAAAAATAAATGGTAGTTGTTCAATGACTTCATATAATAAAGTCATATCTAATTCTGCGTGCCTTTCATCGGATGTCGGTGCAGCAGTTGACCCTAATTATGAATATGTTTCTGAAAAGAAAAATGCCTCATTTGCCGGATGCGGTATGGTATTGATGAAGTACACAGGAGCAAGAGGTAAATCAGAATCTTCAGACGCCTCGGCAGAATTTGTATATCAAATTGGAAAAATACTTGATGATGATGGTGTTATTTGGCAGACAAGTGAACTTGGTAAAGTTGATCAAGGCGGTGGCGGTACAATAGCCCAGTATGTTGCTAATCTTAACATGGATGTTATAGATTGTGGTGTTCCTGTGCTATCTATGCACTCACCATTTGAAGTTACTGCAAAGAGTGATATATATATGGCATATAGATCATATCTTGCATTTTATAATAACAGATAAATTTACGAAAAAACGACTGCTTTATGAGCAGTCGTTTTGTATTTAACCATTTATATTTTGAGAAACATCAATCATATTTTCTGCAAGTGTTCCGTACCCGTTTAAAGGACTGTTCACAAATACATGTGTTACAGCTCCTACAAGTCTGCCGTCTTGAATTATCGGCGATCCGCTCATACCTTGAACAATACCGCCGGTAATATCAATAAGTCTTTGGTCGGTAACTTCAATTACAAGTTCTTTATCTTTTTCATTTGTGATTTTTTTAATATTTACAGAATATTCAGTTTGTCCATTGTCAAAAGCATCTGAAATTATTACTGCCTCACCTTCGTGAATTTGAGATTTAGCAGCAACAGGGATTGCTTCAAAGCAGTTAAAAAATTCACTGTTGCTTACAGTACCGAAAATACCTGTTTGTGTATTTAATGTCACATCTCCTAAGTCGTTGCCGTCAACACTGCCATTTAATGCTCCCGGATTACCTCTTGTACTTTTTGTAACAGATATAATGTCACATGTGAGAATATCTCCCGATTTAACGGTTAAAATATTACCTGTATCAACATCGTTTATTGCATGCCCAAGAGCTGCGAAAGTATTTGAAGCAGGATTATAGTATGTGACAGTACCTATTCCTGCTGTGCTGTCACGTACCCATAATCCTAATCTATAAATACCATCATCACCTTGTTTGGGTACTACTGTTGTTTCGTAAGTTTCATTGTTTCTTGCGATGGAAAGTAATATGCCTTGTGGATTTTCATTTAAAATCCTTGAAAGCTGTTGAGAACTTTCTGCCGTTTCTCCGTTGATTTTTTTTATCCTATCGTTTATTTCAATACCATACTTTTCAGCAATATTTTCTCCTGAAATTTCGGAAGTTCCTATAACAAGCAAGCCGTCTGTATAAATTCTTATACCTGCTGTTTTACCCACAGGAACAACTTTTACTTCTGCTGCATATACATCGTAAAAAATGCAAAAACTTATAGTAACTAACAAAAAAATTTTTTTTAGTTTTTGCTGCAATTTTATCACCGCCTTTCATATAATTAAATTTGCCCGAAAGACTTGTTGATATACTGTAAAACTTATTGAAGAAATGGCTTTAAATTTCTTTAAAACTATGGTATAATTATTTTTGATTTTATTTTTAGGAGCAAAAACTATGAGTAATTTACTTGATAATTTGAATAATAAACAGCGAGAGGCGGTTTTATCAACAGAAGGACCTGTACTTGTAATTGCAGGTGCCGGAAGCGGAAAAACAACTGTTTTGGTTAATAGAATTGCATATATGATAAAAGAAAAACATATTAAGCCATGGAATATTTTGGCATTTACTTTTACGAATAAAGCAGCTAACGAGATGAAAGACAGAATTGAAAAACTGTTAGGTGATAATGCTGAGGGAATGTGGGTAGGAACATTTCATTCTATATGCGTTAAAATATTAAGAAGCTGTATCGACCTTTTAGGTTACAGACGTGATTTTATTATTTATGATACGGCTGATACAAGAACTCTTATGAAAGAGTGTCTAAGGGAACTTAATATTGATGAAAAAAGTTTTCCTGTAAGAAATGTACTTTCTATAATAAGTAATGCAAAAAATGATTTAATGGAACCTGCAACATTTGAAAATGCCTATCAAAAGGATTATAGAATGAGTATAATTTCAAAGATATATTATAGATATCAGGGAAAACTTCGTAAAAATAATGCGTTAGATTTTGATGATATTATTATGAATACAGTAAGAATTCTTACAGAAAATCCTGATGTATTAAATAAATATCAAGAAAAATTTCGTTACATATTGGTGGACGAGTATCAGGATACAAATAATTCCCAATATATGCTGATTAATTTATTAGCAAGGAAGTATCAAAATGTTTGTGCGGTTGGTGATGATGACCAAAGTATATATAAATTTAGAGGTGCAAATATTCAAAATATTTTGGGTTTTGAACAGGATTTTGAAAACGTCAAGAGAGTAACACTTGATCAAAATTATCGTTCGACACAAAATATACTAAATGCCGCAAACAGCGTTATAGAAAATAACGGCGGAAGAATGGGAAAAGAGCTGTGGACATCTAATGATAAAGGCGAAAAGGTATTTGTATATACAGGTGAAAATGAGTACGATGAAGCAAGATTTATTGCAAGGACAATAAAAGAAAACTTTGATAAAAAAGGTGTATTTTCTGATTTTGCTGTTTTGTATCGTACAAATGCTCAATCACGTGTAATAGAAGAAATGCTTATGCGTGAATCAATACCGTACAAGGTACTGTCAGGACTTAGGTTCTATGACAGAAAGGAAATAAAAGATATAATTGCATATTTGAGAGTAGTGTATAATCCTGATGATGACGTAAGTTTAGCAAGAATAATTAATGAACCAAAACGTAAAATTGGTAATGCAACACTTGACAGGGCAAGGGAAATAGCAGAAAAGAATGAAACAAGTTTATTTGATATTGTATCACATGCAGACAATTTCCCTGAATTTAAGACTGCGATAAAGAAACTATTGGATTTTTCAGAACTTATAAATTCATTTAGAAAAATTACAGATACTATTTCAATAAGTGAACTTACTACAAGGATTTTAAATGACAGCGGTTATATGCCAATGCTTACGTTGGAAAATACAACGGAGAGTAAAACAAGAATAGAAAATCTTGATGAGTTCCAATCTGTTATTGCAGAGTTTGAAAAAAATGAGGAAACAGGTAATACATTAGGTGAGTTTTTAGAAAGTATAACACTTGTATCAGATGTGGATAATTATGACGAACAGCAGGATAGTGTAGTACTAATGACAATTCATAGTGCGAAAGGTTTGGAATTTCCGACGGTTTTTCTGTCAGGACTTGAAGAAGGACTTTTCCCAGGCATGCGTGCTATGGAAGATGAAGAGGAAATAGAGGAAGAACGCAGACTTTGTTACGTTGCTATTACTCGTGCAAAAGAAACATTGTATATCACAAAAGCTATAAGCCGTACAATACATGGTAAAACAATGCCGTCTCAGCCTTCAAGATTTTACAAGGAAATACCAAAGGAATATATAGAAGAAAAGACAACTGTACGTCCAAGATTCGCACAAACGATGCAAAATCTTGGTATATACAGAAATAGTGCACCAAAGAAGGAAAGATATATACCACCGGTAAAACAGAGTGAAAAGGTATTTTCTTCTAAATTTAATGTAGGTGATGTTGTAGAACACGCAAAATTTGGACAGGGCACAATTATAAAAGCTACACCATGCGGGAATGACTGTATTTTGGAAATAGATTTTAAGGATACAGGTTTTAAGCGTCTTATGGCGGCATTTGCAAAAGTTAAAAAAGTAAATTAGAAAAAAGCTCATCGGTCAAATTATAGACTGATGAGCTTTGTAATATTATCATTTATGGGTACGATGCCTGAATTATAAAGAAAACCCGTTTCACGAGGCGGTATTGGTGTGGGAAGTTTTATTTCGATAAGAGTACCGTCCATTAGTTCCTTTTCTACAAATTGTTTAACAACACACGATATTCCTATACCTATCTTTGCAAATTCAATAAGCATATCCATATCATTTACTTCCAATATATGTTCGGGATTAATTTTGTTTTCTAAATAATAAGTGTCAACATGTACTCGTGATACATTTTCTTTATTTAAAAGCATAATATTACCATTTCTAAAAATATCATGTGTTTTGCAGTTAAGTTTTGAAAGATAAGATGGAGTACATACAAAAATATCTTCTATCAAACCAAGAGGGTGATACGACAAGCCGAACATATTATTTGGTTTTGCCATAAGTGCAACATCTGTTTTACATTCTTCAAGAAGTTTTTGTGCATTTAAAGATGAAGTACAAGTAATAGATACATCTGTATCAGGATATTTCTCGGTAAATTTTTTTAAATATGGCATAAGCATATATTTACACAATACGTTACTTGCAGCAATGCGTAGTTTACTGTTAGTATGAGAGTGGCTCAAATTAATTTCTGTTGAGGAAAGTATATCAAATGCTTGTTTTACGCTGTCGTATAATATTTTGCCGTCTTCTGTTAGTATTACTCCTCGAGGTTTTCTCAAAAACAGGGTGGTAGATAGGTTTTCCTCAAGTTTTTTTATTGCACTGCTGACTGCGGGCTGGGATATATAAAGTTTTTGAGCAGCACGGGAGATACTTCCTGTTTCGGCAGTACAAATAAATATCTTGTATCTGTTTAGATTTTCAAATGTATTCATACAATCACCATAATTTGAATTTATATAAAATATAAATAATATATATTTGCATTATACCATAATTTGTGATATAATGCAAACAAAAGAATTTTATATGAAAGGACGGTTTTTGATTATGGGAATGACCATGACTCAAAAAATTCTTGCCAATGCAGCAGGAAAAGACAGTGTCAAAGCCGGAGAACTTATAATGGCAGACTTAAATCTTGTTCTTGGCAATGATATAACAACTCCCGTTGCAATAGGAGAACTTGATAAAATAGGACAAGGAAATGTATTTGATAAAGCTAAAATAGCACTTGTTCCGGATCATTTTACACCGAATAAGGACATAAAGTCAGCTCAGCAGGCATTAAAAGTAAGAACTTTTGCAAAGGAACAGGATATTGTCAATTACTTTGAAGTCGGTGAAGTTGGAATTGAGCATGCACTTTTACCGGAAAAGGGACTTGTAGTAGCAGGTGACGTGGTAATTGGTGCAGATTCACATACATGTACATACGGTGCACTTGGTGCATTTTCAACAGGTGTTGGTTCAACTGATATGGCAGCCGGCATGGCAACAGGTAAAGCTTGGTTCAAGGTACCTGAAGCAATAAAGTTTAATCTTACAGGTAAGCTTAACAAGTATGTGAGCGGTAAAGATTTAATTTTACATATTATAGGTATGATAGGTGTTGACGGTGCGTTATATAAATCAATGGAATTTACCGGCGAAGGTATGCACACCCTTACTATGGACGATAGATTTACAATTGCAAATATGGCGATTGAAGCCGGAGCAAAGAACGGTATTTTTGAAGTAGATGAACTAACAGAAGAATATATGAAAGAACATTCAGACAGAGAATACAAGGTATTTAAGGCTGATGACGATGCTGAATATGTACAGGTAATAGATATCGATTTGTCAAAAGTACCTCATACCGTTGCATTTCCGCACTTACCTGAAAATGCAAGAACTCCTGAAAATTGGGGAGATGTTGAAATTGACCAGATTGTTATAGGTTCATGTACAAACGGACGTATTTCTGATTTACGTAGTGCTGCGGAAATTTTAAAGGGTAAACACGTTAAAAAGGGAATAAGAGCTATCGTTTTCCCGGCTACGCAGAAAATTTATCTGGAGGCTTTAAAAGACGGTACACTTTCAACACTTGTCGAAGCAGGATGTGTTATTTCTGCACCTACATGCGGTCCGTGTCTTGGTGGACATATGGGTATTTTAGCAGAGGGTGAAAAGTGCGTTTCAACAACTAACAGAAACTTTATCGGACGTATGGGACACGTCGATAGTGAAGTTTATCTTGCAAGCCCTGAAGTTGCTGCTGCAAGTGCAATAACAGGAAAAATAACTGCACCTGAGGAGGTAATGTAATATGAAGGCAGAAGGAAAAGTTATAAAGTACGGAGATAATATTGATACAGATGTAATTATTCCGGCAAGATACTTAAATACATGGCTTCCGGAGGAACTTGCAAAACATTGTATGGAAGATATAGACAAAGAGTTTGTTAATAAAGTTCAAGCAGGCGATATTATGGTTGGTGGTGCAAACTTTGGTTGTGGTTCATCAAGAGAACATGCACCGATTGCAATAAAAGCAAGCGGTATTTCTTGCGTAATAGCTAAGGATTTTGCAAGAATTTTTTATAGAAATTCTATTAATATCGGATTACCTATCCTTGAATGTGCAGAAGCCAGCGAGGATATTGATGAGGGCGATGAAGTTAGTGTTGACTTTGACACAGGTGTTATTACAAATAAAACAAAAAATAAAACATATCAGGCAGTGGCATTTCCGGAATTTATGCAGGGAATAATAAATGCCGGCGGATTGGTAGAATATATAAAGAAGGGAATGTAATAATATGTCAGAATTTAATATTACACTTATTCCGGGTGATGGAATTGGTCCTGAAATTGTCAACGGTGCCGTTACAGTGCTTGATGCAGTTTCAAAAAAATATAATCATAAATTTAATTATACAGAAGTATATATGGGTGGATGTGCCATTGATAAATACGGTGTGCCACTTCCTGATGAAACAGTAGAGATTTGTAAGAAATCAGACAGTGTTCTTTTAGGTGCCGTTGGAGGTCCTAAATGGGATAGTGTACCGTCTGAAAAAAGACCGGAAAAAGGACTTTTAGGTATAAGAAAAGCACTTGGACTATATTCAAATTTGCGTCCGTCTATATTAAAACCACAGCTAAAAGACGCATCACCTTTAAAAGATGAAAAGTTGGAAAACGGTCTTGATGTGATGGTTGTTCGTGAACTTACAGGCGGTATTTATTTTGGTGAAAGAAAAAAAGCTGATGATGGTTCATGGGCATCAGATGAAGAAAAATATTCTGTTGAAGAAATTCAGAGAATTGGTAAAATTGCATTTGAAACAGCAATGCTTCGTAATAAGAGAGTTGTTTCAGTTGATAAGGCAAATGTATTGGAGTCTTCAAGATTGTGGAGAAAGACAATGACAGAACTTTCACAGCAGTATCCAGAGGTTGAACTTACCCACATGTATGTTGACAATGCTGCAATGCAGCTTGCGATTAATCCAGCTCAATTTGATGTAATAGTAACATCAAATATATTTGGGGATATATTATCCGATTTGTCAAGTGCTATTGCAGGTTCTATTGGTATGCTTCCGTCAGCATCTTTAGGTGCTACAAAATGCGGAATGTATGAACCTATACATGGAAGTGCTCCTGATATTGCCGGACAGGATATAGCTAACCCAATTGCAACTATTGTGTCAGCAGCAATGATGCTTGAAATGTCATTTGGACTATCAGAGGAAGCAAAAGCTATTAATAATGCAGTAGACAAGGTTCTTGATATGAACTACAGAACAGCCGATATTATGTCAGATGGTATGACGAAGGTTGGATGTAAAAAAATGGCTGAGCTTATTGCCGAAAATATTTAAGTTTAGAATAAATCCCTATAAAGCATAAGTTAGCTGTATGGGGATTTATTATTTGAAAAATAGGGGTTATAAATATGAAAAAAATAGTTACTATCTTTATATTTTTTGTTTTTTGTATTTACGGGACAGTATATGCTTCAAATGAAACAAAGACTATAAGTAATGCATATAGTATTTTTTATTCAATAAAAAATGATGGTTCATTATGGTCATTTGAATATGAGAATAATGAATTATCAAATTTGAAAAAGGTATTTGAAGATGCAATTTTTGTATCAAAAGAATTTGTGATAAAAAGTGATAATACGTTATGGCATTGTGAAGACGAGACAGAGCCTATCAAAATAATGGATGATGTAAAATATGTAAGTGTGGGAGCTGGACATACACTTATAGTGAAGAATGACAATACACTCTGGGGACTAGGATATAATGAGCATGGTCAATTAGGGCAAGGAGAGATAAAAAGAACAGATGATTACTTTAAATACGAATATTGCGAACCATATTTTTATGAAGAACCTGTAAAAATTATGAATAATGTAGAGAAAGCAGAAGCGGGCTCAAGTCACAGCGTAGTACTGAAAACTGATGGTAGCGTATGGACGTTTGGTAGTAACAGTTACGGAGAATTGGGCTGTGGAAATCATGTTAAGTACAGCAATAGACCTGTGAAAATAATGGACAACATTGTATCAGTATTTGCAGGAGAGTCTTCAAGTTTTGCTATTGACAAAAACAATACAATGTATCGTTGGGGAAGTAATTATGGCAATGGGGTTGGCTTAAAAGATAGTGAAATTGTATATACTCCAATAGAATATGTTGAAAATGCAAAGAGTATAAATTCGCATTGGGGATTTAATCTTGTATTAAAACAAGATAATAGTCTGTGGATTGTTGGTGATAGCAAAAAAGAAAGTACAGGATATACATGTTATCCAACAGGTATAGATTTTAAAGATTTACCACTTAAATTACTTGATAATGTGAATTGTATGACAGAATGGAGTGATTCTTTGAATCACAATACACTGATTCTTAGTAATAGCGGCGAAGTATTTCAATTTAACTTGACAGAAGGAGAAGAAAAACATACTCCAAAATTTGAATTAACCAAAATAATAGATGATATAAAACTGCAGGAAGAAAAAACAGTATTAAATACAAAAGAGTTTACAGATATTTCTAATAAATCAGAAGAGGAGCAAAAAGCAATAAACTCTCTTACAAAAGCAGGTATTATCAAGGGCATAAGCGAAACAGAATTTTCGCCTGATAAGTCTATGACACGTTCTGAAATTGCAGCTCTGCTTCTAAGAATGACTGCTGAAGAAGAGAGTGCGGGAAACGGCGGATTTTATGATGTGTCAAGTGATGATTGGTATTGCGGAGTAGCGTCAAAAAGTGCTGAGCTTGGAATAGTAAAAGGGTTTGAAGATAATACTTTCCGCGGAGATGATACTATATCAAAATTACAATTTGTTTCACTTGTTTCAAGAACTCTTGAAAAGGAACGTGACTTGGAGTATAGAATAAATGATAACCTGTCAGTACCTGATTGGGCAAAGGAAGATATAAGTCTTGCAATTTCAGCAGGAATAATTTCTGAAAATGAAAATCTTGACGGAGATATAACACGTAGTGAAGCAGCAGTAATTTTATATAAATTGTATGATTTAATATAAATTGAAAAAAGTTTGAGCTATTAGCAAAAAGCTATTTAATAGCCCCAAATCTTAAATATTCGATAGGAAAGCTATTATAAAATTTGATATTAATAAGTCAATTCTAAGAAATGATAATTTATAAAATTATCATTTCTTTTTTAGTCAAATGAATAATTAATCTATTGTACTACAAATAAATTTTTAAGTTTATCTAAAAACTATTGTACATTATAGTAAAATATGCTATAATAATATGATACAAAAAAGTATTTACAGCGGGAAGGCGTATATATGAAAATAACGGACACATTAATTAAAAAATCATGTTCTTCGACTATATATAAAAGAGGTCTTGAATATTTTAAAGAAGGTAGAGTACATTTAAGAAAACGTGAAGATAACTTAATAACTGCCGTTGTAGATGGTAGTGAATTGTATAATGTGAGAATTAAATTTGATGAAAATTCAGTTCAAGATTGTTTTTGTACTTGTCCGTATTATGAAACTATGAATTCAGTATGCAAACATATAGTAGCAACTCTTAAACAGCGTCAAAAAGAGCTTGAAGAAGGTGCATCTTACACTGATGAAAATGATAAAATAGCAAAAACGCTTTGTTCGTCATTTGCAACGATGAAATATAATAAAGAACAACTATATGTAAAATTCATACTTCATATTAAAAGAATATCCGGTGACAGTGCTTGTTATGGTATATCTATGGAGATTAACGGAACAAAACTACATGGAATAGAAAATTTTTTAGAAAGCTTCATAAGCAGAAAAAGCTTTAAGGTGGATCGATACATAGTATATGAGCCTGGAACAACTGAATTTTCTGCAAACCAAAATGAAATAATAAAAATACTTGCGGAAACATACGAAAGTCGTAAAACTAACACTCAAATGTATATGAAAGCTGCTTATCAAACATCTTTTGGTCCGATGACTGCTAAACGTATTTTCCCTTTATTAAAAACAGTTGATTTTAACATTATTTTTGACGGTATGGCACTTGGAAATATACAGATAATTGAAGATGATCCTGATATAATTATAGATATAAACGCTGCTGATAAAGAAATAAATATGTCAGTAAGTGATAAAGGGTTTGCTCTTTGCTATGATGGAGAATGGTTTTTATATGAAAACAGTATATATCATACCAGCAGAGAGTGGCGTGAATATTTTATTCCTATATACCATTCACTGGCTGCTGAGGGAAGAACGCAGATTAGTTTTAAAGGTGAAAATATCATGAACTTTGCCACTCATGTATTACCGGAAATAAAGGATAAGCATGGAGTAATAACAAGCGGTATCGAAGATATGATTGTAAATACCAAACCAAAATTTGAAATATATTTAGATACAATTCGTAATGGTATAACGGCTGTAATAAAAGCAACTTACGGCAGTATTTCTGTAATTTTACCGGGAGATGCTGAAAATAACAGTAAAATTGTAGTACGAGATTATACAGCTGAAAATGATATACTATCTTATTTTAAAAGGTTTGTATTAAATGATAATACTTTTATGCTGAATTCGGATACAGATACATTTGATTTTATATCAAAAGATATAAATGACTTAGCGAATAAAGCTACTCTATATTGTTCTAATAGATTTAATTCATTAAAAATTATTGATGAAATTAATATAAATGCAAAGGTTAGTTACAAAAGCGATGTTGATTTATTGGAAACTGACTTTGAAAGTGAACTTTCAAAAGAGCAAATTAGCGGCATTTTAAATGCGGTTAAGATAAAAAAGACGTTTTACAGACTATCAAACGGAAGTTTTATTGATCTTAATAAAAGCAAAGAAAAAAATATTTTTGAGCTGTTTGATCAGCTTGATTTTTCATACGAAGATATAAAAAACGGAAAAAAGTATATTTCAAAATATCATGCACTTTATCTAAATTCATTAAATCAAATACAAAAAGATGATGAATTTATTGCTTTTATTGATGAAATAAAAAATAAAAAACCACAGATTCCCAAAAAGCTTAATAACATACTGAGAGGATATCAATATGACGGTGTGAAATGGCTTACACAACTTTCATATTTGGGTTTTGGAGGTATACTTGCAGATGATATGGGTCTTGGTAAAACATTGCAGGTGATAGCATATATACATGGTTTAAGTGCAAAAAAACCTGTATTAATAATTGCACCAAGTGCATTAGTATATAACTGGCAAAGTGAAATTAATAAATTCACACCTAATGCATCATCAATTATAATAGACGGAGCAAAGGCAGATAGGGAAAAACTTATACAGCAGATAAATGAAAAAGAATTTGTTATTACATCGTATCCGCTTTTAAGACGTGATATATCGTTGTATAAGGAGATTGAATTTGAGTATTGTTTTATTGATGAAGCACAACATATAAAAAATCCAAAAACTATGAATGCACGAAGTGTTAAAAAGATTAACGCACGCCATAAATTTGCACTCACAGGTACACCTGTGGAAAATTCACTTTCAGAATTATGGTCAATATTTGATTTCATAATGCCTGGATACCTTTATAGTCTGCATGACTTCAGGAGCAGATATGAAACGCCTATACAAAAAGACGGTGATGAAGATGTATCTGTAAATTTTAGAAACAGGATAAAACCGTTTATGCTAAGAAGAATGAAAAATGACGTTTTAAATGAATTACCTGAGAAGATTGAAAATACAATGTTTGCTGAACTTACTCATGATCAGAAAAATATGTATAGCTCATATTTGGCACTTGCTAAGGATCAGACTATACGACTTTTAGGTGAAGGCGGGCAGGGTAAAATGCGTATTTTAACGTTGCTAATGCGTTTAAGACAGATATGCTGTCATCCGACACTTTTTGACGAAAATTATGACAAAGACAGTGGTAAACTCGAACTGCTAATTGAGTTAGTTACAAATGCAACTGATGCAGGACATAGGATTCTTGTATTTTCACAGTTTACATCAATGCTTGAGATTATTCAAGATAGATTAAAAGAAGAAGGAATACCGTGTTTTTATCTTAATGGACAGACACCCTCTTATGAACGTGCTGAACTTGCTGACAGATTTAACGGTGGAGAAAGAGATGTATTTTTGATTTCGCTAAAAGCAGGAGGAGTAGGATTAAATCTTACAGGGGCTGATATGGTTATACATTATGATCCGTGGTGGAATCCGGCAGTTATGGATCAAGCTTCAGATAGAGCTTATAGAATTGGGCAGACTAAGGCTGTACAGGTTATACGGCTTGCATCAAAGGGCACTATTGAAGAAAAAATACTTAAACTTCAGGAAAATAAAAGAAATCTTGCAGATGATATTGTCAGAGTTAATACAGAAACATTTAAAGATTTATCTAATGAAGAAATTTTATCATTATTCAGTTAACGGAGGTAGACAGATTTGAAATTTAGAGCAATACTAAACGACAAATATGATCTGGAATACGAAAGAGGAAATAAAATTGAACTGAAACATTGGCAAAAAACTGTAATATACTTTATTGTTATTGCAGCAATAATAAATATTCTTGCCGTTTTATATATTACAAAAAGTAACTATATATATTTCTGGGATAATGCCACATATTGGAATATATCAAGGAGCATGGCAGAAGGAGAATTTAATAATGGTGGATTTTGGACAAATGTATATAATTCAATAGGTGAACAGGATTATAATTACATTGCCGCACTGCCATCAGCTTTTTTAGCAAAACTTTTTGGTGAATCAAGACTGGTATATGTATTAGGGCTTGTGAATATGTATCTTTTACCGTCATTTATACTAATATACTTGTTGGCAAAAAAGATAGGCAAAGCACCCAAAATATCAACAGCAATAACAATACTTCTTTTTCCGTCGTCAATATTTTTAGCTTTTAATGGATTTGTGGATATAGGAGGATTATTATTTTCTCTTATTTGCTTTAATCTGTACTATACAAAGGATAATAAAAATATAGGTTTATGGAGGTACTTAGTTATCGGCATACTTCTCGTACTTTTGATGATATGGAGAAGATGGTATGCTTTTTTTGCTGTTTCTTTTGTGACAGCAATGCTGTCTGATTGTATAATGTCAAAAAGAAAGTGGCATGGAACGTTTATTACTATTTTGACAGTAGCTATTCTTTTAGTTTTATGTTTTAAGGATTTTTTGTTTTACAAACTTTTAAAGGATTATGGTAGTTTGTATGAAGGATATAAATTTTCTTTAGAGACTGATTTTAAGCTTATTACGAGATATTTTGGAATGATTTATATAGCAGTAATTGCAGTGTGCTCTATCGTTATAGGAGTTAATAAAAAAGAAAGCCGTCCGTTATTTATGTGGATTCAACTGTTTGTATGCTTTGTGATGTTCATAATGACACAAACTCATGGTCAGCAGCACTTACTCCTTTATATACCGTCATTTATAATGTTGACACTTATATTGATAAAATATATAACTAAGGAATGGATGCTTATATCTATTTCTCTTTTAGCTATTTTGCATTCTGTTAATGTATATATTCCGCGTCAACAGCCAAATAATATACAAGAAATAAAACGACTTGCACTCATACCTAATTTTTCAATGCTTCCGGTTACTCGAAGTGATACAGAACAAATATTGGAACTAAAAAATAAACTTGATAATATTGTATATGAAGGTGATACACTTGGTGTATTATCGTCTTCCTTTGTTTTAAATGAGGAGATTTTAAAAAATGTTGAACCATCACTTGGGAAAAAGTCTCAAAGAGATAATTATATAGTATCTTTGCCGCAAGTGGATTCACGAGATAAAGACTTAACACCTCTTTATAATGTGAACTATATTTTAGTGGCATCTCCTGCACAAACACATCTTGCAGATGGCAGTCAAACAGTCATAACAGAGGCTGTATCAAGTTTTGAAAATTATACCGATATAGCAACAGCATATGAAGAAATACAAGAAGCACATACGGTTATAGGTGACATAGAAGTTAAACTATTTCATCGAGTTAGAGACGAATATTTAAAGGATATAAAAGAGTTTGAGTCAAGACTGTATAAATAAGTTAATATAAAGTTTACAGTTATTACATTGACAATAATCTTTTTCAGGTTTATAATTTGGTTATAGAAAAAATAAAGAGGTGTTGTATATTGAGAAGCTGTATATATTGTGGCAGAGAACTTGAAAAGGGTGAGGTATGTAATTGTCCACAGAGCGTTGCCAGACGCAATGCTAAAAAATCTGCTGAAGAAAACACTCAGACAAATGAAAAATATACTAATCCATATAAAACAGAAACATCATATAAAACAGGCTATGCAGGAAAAGAAAGTCGTTTTGAAAGGGCAAAAACACGCTATAAAACAAAAAAAGCAGCAAAGAAAACGGCAGCTAAAAAAGCATCAAATATAAACCCAAAGGGATTTATAAGAAATCTATTTAGTTATATAGTTACTTTTTTAAAATCTCCAACGGATAAAATATCAAATCCAGGTACGCTTGGAAAAGGTACAATATTGATGATTGCTGCAATTCAAGGTATAGTACTTTGGCTTTGTATGTTTTTTATTTTAAGAGGCGGTTCTGTTGGCCCTTTTAAGTTAATTGCATCATTAATGAGTTTCAATGGAATAGAGGGATATAAACTGGTATCAACTATTCTTCTAATAATTATTTCCGGGGCGGTAAGCGGCATAATTCTATTTATTTTATATGCGGGTATATTCTATCTTATAAATAGATTCATAATGAGAAATTCTGCTGCGTTTTGGGATTTTTCTATCAGGCTTATATCTGCTTGGATACCGTTTACGGTTATTTGTGCAATCGGAGCTATTTTAAGTATGTTATCTCCGATTGTGCTGTTGGTATTTATATTGTGTGGTGCCGCAAGTGTTTGCGTACTCACATACGAAGCATTGAAAATTGAATGGATAAGTCAATCGCCAGGCAAAGTGATTTATACAATGCTATTGGGATATTTCATATTCTTTAACATTGTATGCCACTTATTATTAATATAATTTCTAATTACGAAAGGAATGGTACAAATGAAAGAAACAAAAACAAATAACGCACCGGCTGCAATCGGTCCGTATTCGCAGGCTATAACAGTAGGTAACTTGCTGTTTACATCAGGACAAATTCCAATTAATCCTGAAACCGGAGAAATTCCTGAAGGTGTGGAGGCACAGGCTAAGCAGGCACTGACAAATGTTAGGAATCTTATTGAAGCAGCCGGAGGAAGCATAGACAATGTTGTCAAAACAACTGTTTTTATAAAAAATATGGATGATTTTGGAAAGATTAATGAAATATATGCTCAGTTCTTTACAGAGCCATATCCGGCACGTTCATGTGTTGAGGTGGCAAGACTGCCTAAAGATGTTCTTCTTGAAGTTGAAAGCATAGTTGAGCTTTAATTAATTATTATGTCTATAAAAACGACCCATGTATATGGGTCGTTTTTGTGTTTTATAGTACCATATTTTGTGGTATTATTTTTTATTGTATCAAATTTGTAAAATAAAAACCCTTGCATTTATATTACAACTGTGCTATAATGTTCTACAAGATATAGATAATGGAAAATGTCTAAAACACAAAATGTAGTGGTATATTTTAAAATAGATGTACGAATTACGCAAAGAAATATTAGAAAAACAGCGTATTTGTGCAGTTTTTTTTCGCTAATAATTAAAAGGGTATAACTACATATTGTGGTATCAAGAAAGGGAATGGGTATATATGAAAGTACAAAAGCGTGATGGAAGAATAGTGGCTTTTGAAGAGGATAAAATCGTTGCCGCAATTCAAAAGGCAAATGTTGAGGTTGACAACAAGCAACAAGCCGATAAAAATTTAATAGATGAAGCGGTTACAAATGTTGAAAAAACAGGTTCAGAGGTAATGGCTGTTGAATCAATTCAAGACATTATTGAAAAGACGCTTGTTCGTCATAATAAATATGCACTTGCAAAAAAATATATTATATACAGATATCAAAGAAGCCTTTTAAGAAAGTCAAATACAACAGATGAATCAATTCTAAAGCTTATAAGAAATGAAAATAAAGAATTAGCAGAGGAAAATTCAAATAAAAATACAGTTCACGCCTCAACACAAAGGGATTATATAGCGGGTGAAGTATCACGAGATGTCACTAAAAGATTATTATTACCGGAGCATATAACAATGGCACATGAAAATGGTATAATTCATTTTCATGACGCAGACTACTTTATTCAGCCTATATTTAACTGTTGTCTGGTTAATATAAAAGATATGCTTGATAATGGAACGGTAATGAATGGCAAGATGATTGAATCACCAAAGAGCTTTCAGGTTGCCTGCACAGTAACGACGCAAATTATTGCAGCTGTGGCAAGTAATCAGTATGGAGGTCAATCTGTTAATGTTGCACATTTAGGTAAGTATCTTAGAAAAAGCCGTGATAAATTTACAAAAGAGGCTCACGAGAAATTCGCTGATACATTGAGTGAAGAAAATATTCAAAAAATAGTTGATATGCGTGTTGAAGATGAGTTAAGATCAGGCGTGCAGACGATACAATATCAAATTAATACCCTTATGACAACAAACGGTCAATCTCCTTTTGTAACATTGTTTTTGCATATAGATGAATCAGAAGAATATGTAGAAGAAAATGTACGCATTATCGAAGAAATACTACGTCAACGTCTTGAGGGAATAAAAAATGAACAGGGTGTATATGTAACACCTGCATTTCCTAAACTTGTATATGTTTTAGATGAAAACAACTGTTTAAAAGGCGGCAAATATGATTATGTAACAAAACTTGCTGTTAAGTGTAGTGCAAAAAGAATGTATCCTGATTACATTTCTGCAAAGAAAATGCGTGAAAATTATGAGGGTAATGTATTTAGTTGTATGGGATGTCGTTCATTCCTTTCTCCATGGAAAGATGAAAACGGTAATTATAAATGGGAAGGACGTTTTAATCAGGGAGTTGTAAGTATCAATCTTCCTCAAATAGGGATTATTGCAAAAGGAAATGAGGAAAAGTTTTGGTCGTTACTTGATGAAAGACTTGAAATCTGTTATGAAGCGTTAATGTGCCGTCACAAAGCTTTGGAGGGAACGCTATCAGATGTCAGTCCTATTCATTGGCAATATGGTGCAATAGCACGTTTAAAGAAAGGCGAAAAGATTGATAAATACTTGCATGACGGGTATTCTACATTGTCTTTAGGATATATAGGTCTTTATGAACTTACTTATCTAATGACAGGTGAAAGTCAAACAAATGGTAAAGGTAAAGAATTTGCATTAAAAGTTATGCACCATCTTCACGATGCAGCTGATAAGTGGAAACAGAAAACGGGACTTGGCTTCAGTCTTTATGGTACACCGGCAGAAACTCTTTGTTATCGTTTTGCAAAAATTGACCGTGAAAAATACGGAATAATAAAAAATGTCACAGATAAAGGTTATTACACCAATTCATATCATGTTGATGTAAGAGAAAAGATAAATGCCTTTGAAAAGTTTGATATAGAAAGTGAGTTTCAGGATATATCATCAGGCGGTGCAATTTCTTATGTTGAAATCCCGAATATGAAAAATAACTTGCCGGCACTTGAAACGCTTGTAAAATATATTTATGATAATATTCAATATGGTGAATTCAATACAAAGTCAGATTACTGTCAAGAATGTGGATTTGACGGTGAAATTATGATTAACGATGATATGGAATGGGAATGTCCTCAATGTCATAATAAGGATCATAATAAACTAAATGTAACACGCAGAACATGCGGTTATCTGGGCGAAAATTTTTGGAATACAGGAAAAACTAAGGAAATTAAAAGCAGAGTTTTACATTTATAAGCAGGTGACATAATGAATTATGCAGCATTAAAAAAAACAGATATAGCAAATGGACCTGGAATAAGAGTATCTTTATTTGTAAGCGGTTGCCGCAGGCATTGTAAAAATTGTTTTAATCCGGAAACGTGGGATTTCAACTATGGAAACACTTTTACGGAAGGTACGATGAAAGAAATTCTTGATGCACTTAGCAAAGAATATGTTGAAGGGTTTAGTTTGCTTGGTGGTGAGCCGTTTGAAAAAGAAAACAGAACGGTTGTACTTTATATCCTGCAAACAATACGAAAAACATTACCACTAAAGACAATATGGTGTTATAGTGGATTCACTTTTGAAGAGTTAATTGATGATGCAAAATCTATTCTTCAATGTATAGATGTATTAGTAGATGGTGAATTTATGGAAGATAAAAAAAATCTTACATTAAAATTTAGAGGTTCTGAAAATCAACGACTTATCGATATGAAAAAGACATTGAAGTCCGGTAAAATATCTCAAATATTGTAAGGAGATTAGTAATAATGAACAGGACAAATTTTATTACTCACATTGCAATTTTAACAGCATTAGCGTGTGTATTAACTTTTTTTCCGAAAGTACCTGTTGGTGGAGGGTATGTACATTTTGGAGATTGTATAATATATGTAGCAGCAATTCTCATGGGACCAGTTGCTGGTATGATTGTGGGTGCAATAGGACACAGCCTTGCAGATTTAATTTCCGGATTTGCAATATTTTGTATTCCAACACTGATAATTAAAGGATTTATGGGCTTTATAATAGGTAAAATCTTATATAAAACCCAGACTGCACTAAGATTTGTAATAGTTGCATTATCAGCACTTGTAATAGTTACTGTAGGGTATTTTATTTCTGAGATTCCGTTGCTTGGATATGAAACGGCACTTATATCGCTTATTTCATCACCTATACAATGGGCTATGAGTTTGATACCATCAGCAATTTTATTACCCTTTTTAATTAAAAATAAAAAAAGATTAGGATTTTAAATAAACAGAGCCACGAAACTTAGCTTCGTGGCTCTTTCTGCATATAGATTATATTTTTGTAATGTCCTTATCTAAATCGACTAAAGCAGATGAATCAGGAACATTAACAAGTCCGATAGTTTTTAAATGCTCAAGTTCTTTTGTATTTACCGTCTTATCGCATGATTTTTCGGGTATTTCAACTTGAATCATATCTTCTTTCAAAAATTTAGAAATTGAAGATACATTTTTTTTAATAAGTTCATCAGCAACAAATCGTGCAACAATATTTCCACCAATGTCATTTGTATGTGTATAGTCACGATCTGTTCCGTCGCCCCAGAAGAAATCCCATGATTTTATAGGCCCTACTGCCTCAAAATATTCTGTTGTTCTTGACCATAAATCAATAAATGGCACATCCATTTCATCACATACCTTTTTAACTGCATTACGATAATCGCCCAAAAGATTTAAAAGTGTTCCATCCTCTTGGAATATTATTCTGTTAATGGGTGATGATAGTATTGGATATGCACCTCTTTCGCGTGCAAAATCGATATAATATTTTAAATTTTCTGTATATCCACCATAGGCATCAAGTGATTTAATTTTTTGATCGTTATGACCAAATTCAACTATTAAGAAGTCACCTGGTTTAATTTTATCACAAAATGCTGTAAAGTTTATATTTTTGAAATCCTCAGTTGTTGAACCTGACTGAGCATGGTTTTCAACGGCGATACCTGTATTTAGCAGTTGAGGAAACATTTGACCCCATCCACAATATGTAGACTCGGGAGTATATGGATATTGAGTAGGCTGGTCGGTAACGGTAGAGTCTCCTGCAATAAATATTGTTGGAATGTCAACTGGAGATACCATAGAAATTGCAGAAAAATCACCATCGCACATGATATATATTGTAACACCTTTAACGTTTGTAAATTCCTCGTCGCGTTTATGGTAGTCACATACGCTTACGTTAAATGTAAAATCTTTTTTTTCTCCTGAATTTAATGACATATCTTGTACCATAAAACGACGTGATTGAGATAATATAGAAAATGTTATATCACTATGAGCTTCAATAGTCACAGTTACTTCGTATGTACCGTTTGGAACAGGTGTAAATATTTCAAGAGGTTGTTTTGTGTAATTCATTTGTAAGATTCCTTTCAATTAATGATTTTTTATTTGGCCTTTCAAATATGCGTCAACAAGAGCTTTTAAATCAGCAATTTTTCGAGACTGTGCTTTGCCTGTATCTGTATTTTCAACCAACAAACGATTTGGTGCCAGTTCGACTACATCAAGGGTTGAATGTATATCTTTTTCTTCTTTTATAGCACTTTCAACTGACTCAAATGCATCGTGAGCACTTAAGAGTAGTCCGTGTGAATTAAACAGAAGAGTATAACCGGCAATTCCAGTGACTTTTTGATATGCCCTTGAAAGACCTCCGTCTATAACGAGAAGCTTACCACCGGCATGAATAGGGCTTTCACCTTTTTTTATTTTTACAGGTACATGTCCGTTTATTATGTGCGAAAATGATTTAGGCTCAATTCCGAATTCTTTTAATATTTTATCACAAATATTTCTTTTTTCGATAAGGTGATAATATTCGTCCTTAATTTCAACCCATGTATTTTCATCGTCAATGAAATAACGTTCAAATGAAGTCATTTTATTTTTGCCGTATACAGGTGAATAACAACCGCACCACAAAAACCATAGAAAATCTTTTCCATATTCTTTTTCTTCACTGCCTGCTTTTGAAAAATAACCATTCCTTGCAAGTTGTTCGGCTTTATCCATTAAAGATTTTCCGCTTACAACTTCGCCGTTTAAAGTCACTTCAGTAAATGAACCATCACTGTTCATTGGTATACATCCATGATAAAGTAAATTATTGTTATAGGCGAGATAAATACTGCCTTTTTCATATAGAAATTTAACGTGTTTTTGGAGTTTTTCACTTCTGAGGAATGAAGAACGCAAAAGTTCCATAAGTTCTCTTTCCTCAGTTGTAAGTTCGAATGGATTTTCCGGATTAATTGTGGGAAAGTTGTTGTCTTTTAGCTTATAAGTTACACCATCCAAGGTAATAGTGCCGTCTTTATAATTAATTTTATCAAGCATTAAATGATTATCCATTTTAAATTCAGGACGACGCTGTATTATTTGTCCTTCAAGCTTAAACTGAATAATTGAAATTGCCTTGTGTACCTTTGCCCAGAAATTTTCGTCATGCTGTGATATTGTAACCATATTTGGATTACGGGGTATAAAACATGTACATGGATCATCTGCGTAAGTTTCAAGTGCGAATACAGTAAGTGGACGCATATTTATACCATATCCATCTTCAAGACAGTCAAAGTTTGAATACTTTGTTGATATGGCTAACACATTAGCAATACAAGCAAGTGAACCTGCAGCTGCACCCATCCATTGAACATCATGATTACCCCATTGTATATCCACGCTGTGATAGTTAATTAATGTGTCAAGTATAATATCTGCTCTTGGACCACGATCGAAAATATCCCCAATAATATGAAGACGTCCAATTGCAAGGTTTTGAATAAGCGTTGATATTTCTACAATAAAATCATCTGCTTGTCCCAGTTCAACGATGGTAGAAATTGCTTCGTTGTAGTAATTTGTTTTGTCAGAACCATAATCTGTATTAGCATGAATCAGCTCGTCTATCGTGTTTCCGAATGCTTCAGGAAGAAATTCACGAATTTTTTCACGAGTATATTTTGATGCCACTACTCGGCATATTTCAATTAGGCGATACAACGTGATTTTATACCAATCATCAATATCTTCCATTTCTTCTTTTATAATCTCAAGTTTTTGTTCCGGATAATAGATTAATGTGGCAAGTATTTGTCTATCGTGTTCTGATAAAGTTCTTCCGTATGTGCAGGTTATTTTATCCTTTATAACACCGGATGCATTTTTTAGAATATGCAGGAATGATTCATATTCACCGTGAATATCACTCATAAAATGCTCGGTTAATTTAGGCAGTTTTTGCCTTGATTGCAGACGAATAATTTCAGTTGAAGCTGATTTGACGGTTGGATACTGCTGTGATAGCAATGTTAAATAATCAATATTGTAAGTCATTAAATCATTCCTTTCCTCAATTAGTATAAAATATTAATATTCCCCCCAAAATATTACACAAGAAAACTTGAGATATATACAGTTACAACCGATATTACAGCGGCTACCATAAGCCCTTTATTAAAATAAGCAACAACCACTGCACCAAAAAGTCCAAAACAAGCTGTTAAAATTGAACCTGTAGAGAAGAAAATTGCAGGGAATGTCATTGCTCCTAACACTGTGTATGGTACATAATATAAAAAGGATTTAAGCCATTTTGATTTGATTTCCTTTTGAAAAACAGTTATCGGCAATGCACGAATAATATATGTTACAGCTGCCATTACAAATATAAGAACATAAACTTTCAATGTCAGTTTTCCTCCTTATGCGGAAAAAATGTTGCTCCTACTGCTGAAGATATTACGGTCGCAATTATAACTGCCCATCCAGATGAAATTACAGGCAATAGGAAATAAATTATACAACTGATTGCAACAGCAATTAAAAGCACATACAATACCTTTTTGTCTTGTCTTGCAGTAGGAATAATTATTGCAATAAACATGGCATAGAGTGTTATTCCCATTGCATCTGCTAAAGATTTGGGCAGTAGATTATTTATGTATGCACCAAGTATTGTTCCTAAAGACCAACCAATATAAGGTATGGCTATAAGTCCTGATATAAAAGGAAATGTAACTTTAAAAGGGACAGTAGAAGCAACTGCAAACACTTCATCTGTAATACCAAAAGCGGTTACAAGTCTTTTTATAATTGACATTTTTTCGATTTTTTGAGATAATGACAGCGACATAAGCATGTAACGAAGATTTATTACAAGCTGAGTCACAGCCATTTCGATAGTGCCGCCTGCTGCGGCTATTATATTTATACCGGCAAATTGACCGGCAGAAGTAAGGTTAGTCATTGATATAATTATAGCTGCAATAGGTGATATTCCGTTTGCAACGGCAATCATTCCAAATGAAAATGATACGGGGAGATAGCCAAGGGCAATAGGTAAACCATATCTGCATCCTTTAGTAAAATCTTTAAGTTTTGTCAAAATATTATTCACTCCGATTAAAACAGTATACTTATAATTTCATTATATAAGAAAATATTGATAAAATCAATAAAAAAATTGGATATATCTTGAATTTATATTAAAATTTAAAAAAAGTAAATTATGTGTAAAAATCAGACTTTATTCTTCTGATTTTTATATTGAAAAAAATATATAATTCGTGTATAATGTAATTAGTAATGGGAAGTAATACGGCATGCCGTAAATAACTTAAAGAGAGGGAGAGATTAATGAAGAATAAGAAAAAAATATTGTCAGCCATTACGGCATTGACAATAACAGCATCAACTTTTGCTGGTTTTGCAATACCAGCAAATGCTGCAGCAGAAACATATCTTAATGATGATCTTGATGCATATACAGAAACAGGTATTGTTGCACAAGGAAAAGAAGGACAAAAGGCAGATCTTGGAATGTTTGATTTGGCATTAGGCTCAAGAGGTGGCGGTGGCGATGGGACATCTGTCATTGCAATTGAAAAAGAAAGTGATAATGCTTATTTTAAAATCGTATCAGGTAAATATGCCACATCGGAAAGAGGTGCTTCAATAGGGTTTGATGCTTCGGCAAATATACCTAATTTCGAAGAAATAGAAGAAGGATATGTGCTTAATTTATCATTTGATGCAAAGTTTACAAATGCAGCATCTACAATTCAGATTTTTGGAATTACAAGTAATGAAAAAAATTCCGGTGGAACAGTTGTTAACGATCCATATTTGAGTGTTGCTAATAACCCTCAAATAGTCTTAAATGAATGGTTGAATGTATCTGTTAATGTTGACTCAAATAAACAAGGCAATATAACGATAACAGATAGTAACGGAAAACTTGTCAGTGCTAAATCATTTACTGCCGTAGGAGATTCTATTGATAAAATGGTATTTTATGGGGCAGAATCTACTGTTTATATGGATAACATATCAGTTAGTCAGGTAGAAAATACATATGACACTTTGACTGTTAATGTTAAAGATAATGAGAGTGTTCCAATAGCAGATGCAACTGTTACTATTGACAGAGCACAGATGGTTACAGATGAGACGGGTACTGTTAACGTAGCTTTGCCAACAGGTACATATACTGTGGCGGCTTCAAAAATAGGATATGAAGCTGTAACAGAAGGTGGCGGAGTTACAACTGCTGATGTTACTATGACAGGTGTAGCTAATTCTCAAGAACTGGTGTTAGCTAAGAAAGTTTACACGCCTGTACCAGCTGTGGTTACAATGACAGGCGGTCAAAAAGTTATGACAGCACCTATATCTGCTGAAAAGGTTACGAGTAAACCGTTTACAGTTTCAGTTATTGATCAGTCTGATATTCCAATAACAGATGCTGAGGTACAGTGGAGCGTAATGCCTGAAGGTTCAGAGGTGGCAGATGATAATGTTACGATTGAAGATGGTATTATTTCTGTAGCAAAAGGTTTTGACGGTGGTGAGAATCACGTTAAAAACTTTACTGTTACGGCCACAGCAACAAAAAATGAGGAAAGTAAGTTTGCAACAACTACGGTAGCTATTTCTGATTATTTGTTCTACGAACCAGGAGTAGGCGGTTCAAGCTACGGTACAACCAACATAGCTAGTGATGGAACATCAAATACATATATTGCAACACCTGCAACAGAAGGTACAGAAACCATAACACTTCCAGAGGCAATTACTTTTACACCAGGTACAGCTCAACTACTTTCATTTAAAACAGCAGTGAATAATGCTACTGGTTATACGTTTAGACGTTCAGTAGATTTTACTGATTCAAATAACAACTCTATTTTTAACCTTGGATACATCAATCTTGATATGGGTGATGCGTCAACGGCAAATTGGAGTGGTGATGATAAAACATCTTTCAAAACACTATGGGGTTCATTCAGCGGAATTAACACATGGGTCGATGTATCTGTGTTGTTTAAAACAGATGTAAAAGGTACTACAAAGGTTGAACTTACCATTGATGGTAAAGAATATGACTTAGGTGCAACACAAGCAACAAATTTTGCAAAAATTACTACTATGCTTGACGATATGAAATCAATTGACCGTTATGCATTATTTAAGGATATTATTGTAGAAGATGTAGATGTAACTGGGCTTAGCATATCAGGTCTTAAAGAAATTTCAACTGTTACAGATTCAAATGCTAAATATGATTACAGCGTAGATGTAATGGTATCAGTTGACGGAGAAACATTTACATGGGATACTACAATTCCGGGTGCCACAATAACTCCTGATGCAGATGATACAACTAAAGCTGTATTGTCTGTTCCTGCTGGTGCAACAGACGGACAGATTACAGTTACAAGTAGTGTTAGTACAGCAGAGGCACCTAAGACAGCTTCATTTGATGTAAATGTAGAACCGGCGGTTGTTACATCTGTTATTACAGGTCCAAAGACTGTTGCATATATGGAAAATGCTGCATATGAATATGGAATTACTGATATAAAAGACCAATTTGGTAATGATATTTCAAGTTTTGTAAATCCTGTATGGTCAATAGAAGGAACAGCAGTATCTGATGGTGAAGCAACATTTAATATCACAGCCGAAGAAGCTTCCACAGTCGTTGTTGCAAAGGCTGTATATAACGGCGATAAACTTGAATCACTTACTACTGAAAATCGTGATCTTACAGTTGGTGAAAATACAATTACAGTAAAAGCAGCAAATGGTACAAAAGTTATGATTTGGAATTCATTAACAGATATGGAACCGCTTGCAGAAGCTGAGATTGCAGAAGGCGGTACTATAAGTGAAGATGCCATAGCTACTATAGATGCACAAACGGGTCTTATGACTGTGCTTAAAGAAGGTACATCAACTGTTGTAGCTACAATTACAAATGGTGAAAATAAATATAGAGCAGAATATGATGTTGTAATCGGTACATTCTATGCTGTAGCAGATGCAACCGGTGATTCAACAGTGGTTGATATTTCAGGTGTTGTACCTAATGATAAAATTACAGGTTATCAAGTAACAACTGCAACTGCAGAAGGTGTACTTGTGAACAAGACAGTTGTAAATAAGGCTGATGTTGTAGATAATACAATTACAGCTGATACTAAGGGTGCTGCTAAAGTTGAAGTTGCTCCAGTTTATGAAGGAGTTATTGGTGATGAGTTTATAGTTCCTGCTGCAAGCTATGATATTACAGTAGTTGCAGGTACTGCAGACAGAACAGACGTTTATGTAAATGACCAGATGGTAATTAACAACCTTAACCAGGGTAGTGATAACTGGTCAATTGCAAGGAATAAGGTTGATGATACGGAATATGTAGCAGGCGATGTTGTTATAGCAGAAGGATCTGCCGTATTTAATCTAAGAGATGATAAGGGTGGTACAAATTCAGCCAAAAAGATTAAGTTTGTAAAAACTCCGTCAATTGTTGAAAGAAAAACAAGAGTCTATGTTATAGGTGACTCCCTTGTAGCTAAATATTACGGAAATGCTCCTGAAGGCAGTGAAGGTCTTGTAAGAACAGGCTGGGGTCAGGTACTTGCAGATTATCTAACAGACGATGTAAATGTTACAAATCTTGGTAACAGCGGTGCATGGGCAGAAGCTATGCTAAATGATGCATTTACAAATGTAAAAGCGAGTGCTCAGGCAGGTGATATACTTGTTCTTGAAAGTGGATACAACGATTCAAGCCATACTTCAATGGAAGTAATGAAAGATGCTATTAAGACTATGATTAGAGGTGCTGAAGAAAAGGGTATGACAGTATTTGTAGTAACACCTAATGCGTCAAGTCACAGTTTGAATGAGTATAAAGGTAGTGTAAAGAGCACAGGTGATGTTATAGCTGCTGTTAATGAGTCAAACACAAACGATGGTACAAATGCTATACTTATAGACCTTGCAGCAAAGAGCAGTGATTTCTTTGCATCATATTATGGCGAAGCAGACACAGATATACCAGCGGTTGCATTGGAAAAACTACCTGTTTACTACAATAATGTTAATGATTCACTTCACTCATCATATAATGCAGCTAACTGTTGGGCAGCAATAGTTGCAAACGGAATACTTTCAAATGATAGTACAGCTGATATTGTTGATACAACTTATGAATACACATTTAATGATGGAACTACTGATATAACAGTAAGCGCTACACAAATTGTAAATCCTGATTCAGTGAGTGAATAATGAATATATTAAAATAAGAATTGTTTTATTACAAACTAAACTAGTCTTATAGGAATAATATTAAGAGGATTAAATTCTATTCTAAAGAGTTTAATCCTCTTTGCTTTTAAAATTGTAGTTGGTAACATTTGTCCTAAAATAACTCAAAA
>CALXQE010000012.1 GCA_944390495.1 uncultured Clostridia bacterium | reverse complement strand
CATCATATTTTAAAGATTTTCATGGAAATATAGCAGGTAAAACTACTAAAACGGGCGAAATGTTCAATGAAATGGGTATAAAAATGGACTATGATGCATTTGGTAATCAATGGATAGGAGATGTTCCGGACCCATTTGGATATTGCGGGGAATATCTCGACAGCGAAAGCAACCTGATTTATCTTCGTAACCGCTATTATAACAGCACAATAGGTCGATTTATCACCGAAGACCCCGTCAAGGATGGACTTAACTGGTATGCTTATGCAGGAAATAATCCTGTTATGTTTTTTGATCCAAGTGGATTGTACACTGCAGGTAATACTGTTATGGGAGTTACGAAATTAATCTCTAATATAGAAGAAAAAGATACAGGTTATTATGGAAGTTTAAGAGATATATCTGATTACACAATGAAAGATTATGAATTGATATGGCAGGAGGATGGAGACGGAGCAAAAGTTACATATACGGTAGATGAGCATTATACTATGGAAATTTATTTTGATTCAAGAGATGAAGGGACATATGCATCAAAAATAGAGTATTATTATAGTGCTAACGATCGTACTGTGAATATTACGAATGCTACGACTAATCCGAAAAGAGATTTAATTAATGAACAAGATGCTCAGTTCTATCTAAAGAAAGATGAAAATAGTGATAATATAGTAGTTATGTCAAAAATATCTACAACATTGTATCTTAATAAGTCTGGAGCAAAAGAAAAATATTTGTTTGGTGTGATTGAATTAGCTAGACGAGATACAGGTAGTGATATGCATACCTTCCAATATAATCTTAATAAGTGGTCATATGCTGATTTGTTAGAAATGGATCTAAGTGCAATTGGAGATGCATATGAAGCATACCATAATAATTGGAGTGCTTGGGATGATTATGCTGATTGGTTAAAATATACTTTTAATTAATAAGGAGATTTAAGAAATGAAAAAATTATTTATGTTTGGATTGTTTAATTCGGTATGGATGTACTTGATTTATCCGATAAATAGATTATTAGGTGTCATGAGTGATTTTGTTGGAAGTTTATTTACTTTAGTCTTTCTATTCATTGAAATTATCCATATAATTTGTAATATACTATTATATTACAAATTTATAAAAAACAATGAAAAAAATTTAAAATCAGAGTGGTTAATTATTAGTAAGGGTGGAGTAATTGGCAGTATTGTGATAATGATTGTACTTCTGTGTATATCGGCTACCAAAACATTTCAAAATTATACATATATTAATTGTCCTATACCTTTTCATTTAAATAAAGTGGAAGATTTAAAATATTTTCTATTTGTACTTATATACAGTTTATTCTTATATGAGTTATCGAAAAAAGTATATATTTTTTTGAATAGAAAAATTAGCTGTGGCGATTAATGATATATTTAAGAAAGAGGTAACAGATACTACAAGATTCTATTATGATGATAACGGAAATACAATAGCAGAACAAAACAAGATATATTCATCAGGAACAGAAAATTCAAAGATGCTTTTGTCAGGACGCAGCGGCGGAGGCACGATGAAAGTTTATGAATATGATAAATTTAACCGTCTGGTAAAATACAATGATGGAGGAACGGAAGCCACCTACACATATAACGCAAATAACCTGCGTCAGAGTAAGACAGTAAACGGCAGGAAGACAAGTTTTGTATGGAACGGACAGAACCTTGCAGGCGAAACGAAAAACGGAACGACAACATCATATACGTACGATTCGACAGGAATAATACTGTCAGATAACGGAACAGACACAACGAGATATATAAAAGACCCACATGGAAGTGTAGCAGCAACATCAAGAAACAATACTATTATCGGGGAATATGATTATACTGCATTCGGTAATCAAACAGAATGTACTGATACATCAAACCCATTCCGCTACTGCGGTGAATATTACGATGACGAAAACGGTCTTGTCTACCTTCGTAATCGCTATTATGACAGCACAACAGGTCGATTTATCACCGAAGACCCCGTCAAGGATGGACTTAATTGGTATGTATATTGTACAGGAAATCCAGTAATGCTTCTGGATGCAAGTGGATTGGATTATTATATTTTTTATGGTCCAGACCGAACAAAAGCATCTGAATCAACAGAAAAACAATTAAAGGAATTGTATCCAGATACAAAGATACATAGAATTTTGATAGAAGATTCTAAAACTTTTTACGAAGCTTGGGATGCTATGGGAATAGATGAAAATGGAAACGAAGTACCAATAGATGGGGTATTTATTCATCAGCATGGATCGCCAGACTATATTCATGCTGGTGAGGCAGGTAAAGTGTATGTAGATAAATTATCAAAAAAAACAATAGGAACTATTGTTTTAACAGCATGTGATACTGGAAATTTGGATTATCCAAATAATGTAGCATCGCAATTGGCAATGAGTCAAGACGTGGAACAGGTTATTGTACCAGATGGTTTAGGGCATTTGGATGCCACTGGAATTGTTGGCTCTGCATATTTTGGATATACTAATGATCCTTATGCAAGAGGTGAGGGTGGCGGAAATGGTTTTACGCTATTCCAAAATATTTCGAATAGACTTGTTATAACTCCTAATATAACAAGGGATGGAACAAGTAATTATGTAAAAACAAGTATGTTATTACTTGATGCAATTGATATAGGGAATAGAGTGAGATTTTTTGATGAATTAGGATACCGTGTTGTGTTGAATAATTGGAGATAAAAAATATATCGAAAAGAGATGATTTGAAAATGAGAAAATTATTATTTTGTGTAAGTATAATTTTATTGTGCATAAGTACTGTTATTACTGCTGATGAAATTCATACAGAAATTATTCAAAGAAATATAATCTATGATGCAAGGCTAGTGGATACACAGTATCCATTGTTATCGTATAATGATACAACATATATAGCTGTGCGAGATGTAGGAAAACTTATTTCAAGAAAAGTTCGCTGGGAAGAAAATTATAACAGAATATGTTTTGATTCATTTAAAATACAGGCCATTAAGAACGATGAAACAGGGGAGGCTATCGCTAAAGCTATAGTAAAAGAATTTTATGGTGATAAAATTACTGAAAACACTATATATCGAGTTGGATATGTCAGTAAAAGCTTATATTTTGATGATGCTTTTACATTAGCTGTAATTTTCAATCCAGAAAAAAATCTGGAATTGTCAAAAGACGACAATGATCCAGACTATGCTGTATATGTTCTGAATAATAGCGATATAATTGTGAATGTCAGTTCATTCGATGGAAAGATAACAGTCGAAGAAAGGCAAGAAGATGGAAGAATGAAGGAGCTTACTTTAGTTGAATTATCGCAGCGACAGGAATAATACTGTCAGATAACGGCACAGACACAACAAGATATATAAAAGACCCTCATGGTAATGTAGTAGCAACGTCAAGAAACAATACTATTATCGGGGAATATGATTATACTGCATTCGGTAATCAAACAGAATGTACTGATACATCAAACCCATTCCGCTACTGCGGTGAATACTATGATGATGAAAATGACCTTGTCTATCTCCGTAACCGCTATTATGACAGCACAACAG
>CALXQE010000011.1 GCA_944390495.1 uncultured Clostridia bacterium | reverse complement strand
AGAATTGAAAATGCCTGCGGACTTTTAAAGGAGGAAATGCGTTATTTTGATTCACTTATGATGGAAGCGGCAGATATAAGCCGTGTACCGGCAGGCGGTGCATTAGCTGTTGACAGAGATATATTCGCACAGTATATAACTGATAAACTTAAAAATCATCCCCTTGTTACAGTGATAAATGAGGAAGTTACGGAAATAAATACAGACGAATACACTATTATTGCCACAGGCCCACTTACATCTGACGGACTTGCCGAATCAATATCAAAATTAACAGGCGGAAATGAACTGTATTTTTACGATGCAGCAGCACCGATTGTTACAGATGAAAGTATTGATAAAGACAAAGTTTTTAAAGCCGCAAGATATGACAGGGGCGAAGCCGATTATATAAACTGTCCTATGACAAAGGACGAATACACAGCATTTTATAATGAACTTATCACAGCTCAAACTGCTCCTTTAAAGGAATTTGAAAACCAAAAGGTTTTTGAGGGCTGCATGCCTGTCGAGGTAATGGCAAAACGCGGTGAACAAACACTTGTGTTCGGCCCGTTAAAACCTGTCGGTCTTGTTAATCCTAAAACGGGCAAGGACGACTCATACGCAGTTGTGCAATTAAGACAAGATAACAAGGAAGGTACTTTATATAACCTTGTAGGGTTTCAAACAAACCTTAAGTGGGGCGAGCAGAAACGTGTATTTTCCATGATACCGGGGCTTGAAAATGCCGAGTTTGTACGTTATGGTGTTATGCACCGAAATACGTATATAAACTCCCCTACCCTCCTTGACAAATATTACAGAATGAGAAAATACCCTAAAATCTTTTTTGCCGGTCAGATTACCGGTGTGGAAGGTTACGTAGAATCGGCGTCAAGCGGTATATTGGCAGGATACAATATGGCAGCATTATTGACAGACAGCGATATGTTTGAACCCGACAGCAAAACATGTATAGGTGCTTTGCCGCTGTATATATCAAATCAGGCAAACACCAACTTCCAGCCAATGAACGCAAACTTCGGTATTATTGAAGGATTAAATGAAAAAGTACGTAAAAAGAGTGAACGCTATAACAAAATAGCAATTCGTTCTTTAGAAATAATAAAAAAACAAACGAAAGGTAATGATTAAAATGAAAATGAGAAAAATTATTGCAGTAATGGCAGCTATGGTTATCGGTATAGGAGTGCTTGCAGGATGCGGATCAAGTACAGATACAAACACAGCTGATACAACAGAAACAGCAAACAAAGTAACTCCTACTTTTATGTACTTTGTATCAAACAGTGACGAAAACTTTGACGAAACAAACGCTATGATTGAAGAACTAAAAGGCGAATATGACGGCAAAGTAAATTTTGATATAGTAAACATCGACGAAAATCCGGAAGCTGCTACAAACTTCCCTGTAAAGGATCAGACTCCTGCACTTATTATGCTTAACACAAACAATGACATTTCAGCTATGGAATTTAAGTGCAGTGATAAAGCTACTTTAACAGAGGACATTGAAACAGCTCTTTCTGCTGAATAATATTAAATATGATAAAAGGACTTTTGCTTTTGCAAAAGTCCTTTTTGTTTCATTTTGTCATTTACTATATGTTCTATTATTTAATTATGAACTTATCAAGTTCACCCATAAACTTATCACAATCGTCAGAATGTACTTCAACCTTTATAGGCTTAGACAAATCCAAACTAAAAATACCCATGATAGATTTTGCGTCAACTACGTATCTACCTGATGTTAAATCTACATCAAAGTCATATTTGCTTACGATATTAACAAAATCTTTAACGTCGTTAATAGAACTTAATAACAGATTGAATGTTTTCATAATAATACTCCTCCTTATTTACGCCATCGCCTATAATATGTAATTTCTTACAATTATATAATACAACTTTTTACTGAAAATGTCAAGTGTAAGGTGTAATTTTATAATTTTTTTAACATTATTCATATTTTATTTATAAAAAAAACTCCGAACAAATCGGAGTTTTAAATGGAGCGGAAGACGAGATTCGAACTCGCGACGTTCACCTTGGCAAGGTGACGCTCTACCACTGAGCCACTCCCGCATAACTGATTACTTGTATAGTATAGCATAACATTCGACACTTGTCAAGAAAAAAATTTAATTTTTTGAAATTTTTTATCACATCATTTATATATACAAAAAGGCGGTACTTTTGTACCGCCTTAGAATATAAGCATATTATTTTAATTTATAAGCAATATCGTTCCAGAAAAGTTCCTTTTCCATATCTTCAACTGTTGTGTTTTCACCGATATGTACAAATTCAATACCCATCATATTAGCCCAGTCTTTCATCATTTCTGCTGTAACATCATAAGACAGAACGCTGTGATGTGCACCGCCTGCTAAAATCCAGCAGTGAGCAGATACTTCAAGAGATGGAAGCGGTTTCCACATTACACCTGCAACAGGTAGGTTCGGCATTGGCTTTAAAGGATTGCAAGCCTTAATATCGTTTACTATAAGTCTCATTCTTCCGCCCATATCAACAAGTGATGCGACGATAGCGTCACCGTCCTTTGAATCAAATACAAGTCTTGCAGGGTCATTTTTACCGCCTATACCAAGTGGATGAACCTGAATTTTCGGCTTATCTGCTGCAACAAGCGGGCATACCTCAAGCATGTGTGCACCCAAGATATGTTCATTACCCTTTTCAAGATGATATGTATAGTCCTCCATGAATGCAGTGCCGCCTGTCATTCCCTCTGACATTGCCTTCATAATTGCGTCCATAGCTGCAACTTTCCAGTCACCTTCAGCACCGAAACCGTAACCGTCTGCCATCATATTCTGTGCAGCAAGACCGGGAAGCTGATCAAGTTCATGAAGTGTATCAAAGTGTGTTACAAAGGCACTGTAATCATACTTTTCACATAATTTTCTTATAGCAATTTCCTCTTTAGCCTGATAACGAACAGCGTCAATATTATCTGTATCCATTGTGTAACGGCTTTCATACTCTGCCATTTTTGCATCTACTTCAGCATCTGTAACTTCATTTAAGATGTCAACAAGATCACCTACTGCTCTGTACTCTACGTCCCAGCCAAACTTGATTTCAGCCTCTACCTTATCACCTTCAGTAACAGCAACCTGACGCATATTATCACTGAAACGTACCATTTTAAGTTCCTGACTTAGTGCATAGCCGCAGGCACTTCTCATCCAATCTGAAAGTTTCTTTTGCACATCTTCATCTTCCCAGTAACCAACTATAATCTTTCTTGCCATTCTAAGTCTTGAACCTATAAATCCATGTTCTCTGTCGCCGTGTGCAGACTGATTAAGGTTCATGAAATCCATATCAATCTCATTCCATGGAATTTCACGGTTAAACTGTGTATGGAAATGACAGTAAGGTTTCTTGAAATCCTTAAGTCCGTTTATCCACATCTTTGAAGGGCTGAATGTGTGCATCCATGTTATTACACCTGCACATTTATCATCATAGCTTGCTTCTTTAAATATTTTTGTAATTTCAGCCGGTGTCTTTACAGTAGGCTTGTACACTATTTTACAAGGCATTTTACCTGAATTGTTAAGTCCGTCAACCATAGCCTTAGAATCCTTTGCAACCTGTTCAAGAGTTTCAGGTCCGTACAAGTGCTGACTTCCTGTCACAAACCAAAATTCAAATTCCTTTATTGATCTCATTTCATAAATCACTCCTCAAGTTTTATTGATATTTTTATTATATATGAATATAAGCTTTTTTTCAATAGATTTTGTATATTTTTCCTACTAAATTCAATTACATAAATTACCCAATCCGCTATTGACAAAAAAAATTATATTTGGTATAATATAGTTTAGAGTGAAACCAAAGGTTACACGAAGGGGGACACCACCACGGGTGTCATACTTCTTTGTGTAACCTTTTTTTGTTTTTAAGGAGGAATTTAATGATTATTTTAAACGGAGAAAGCTGTGAAAAAACAGATACACTTTTAGCATTGCTAAATGAAAAAAATTACAGAACTGACAGAATTGCAGTTGAGATTAACGGCGTAATAATCAAAAAAGCTGATTATGAGAAAACAACCTTAAATGACGGCGATAAAATAGAAGTTGTAAGTTTTGTAGGAGGCGGCTGATGATTACTTTTAAAGAATATGACGCATCACTGTCAAGCCGATATGATAAAGACACAAAAAACAAAATTACAACGGCAAAAGTCGCTGTTGCAGGTCTTGGCGGACTCGGTTCAAATATTGCAATTTTTCTTGCCAGAGCAGGAGTCGGTCATCTTCACCTGGTGGATTTTGACAAAGTTGATATAACTAATTTAAACCGTCAGCAGTACGATATAAACGATATTGGTACATTTAAAACAACAGCACTATCGGAAAAAATAAAAAGGTTTAACCCTTTTATTAAGATAACAACTGACAATGCTATGGTTACGGAAGAAAATGTAAAAGACATATTTTCTTCATATCCGATAATATGCGAAGCCTTTGACAAAGCCGAAAACAAGGCTATGCTTGTAAACTGTATATTATCAGAATTTAGGGACACTAAAATAGTTTCAGCGTCAGGAATGGCAGGGCTTTACAGTCCTAACATTATAATAACACGGAAGATAAACGACAGATTTTATCTTTGCGGGGACACTAAAAATGAAATTGATACAAACATACCACTGTTTGCACCTCGTGTTGCATTATGTGCAGCACATCAGGCAACTACGGTACTTCAAATAATAACAGGAAAAGAGGAAATATAAATGGAAGATAAGTTAATTTTAAACGGTCACGAATTTACATCAAGATTCATTTTAGGTTCAGGTAAATACTCCCTTGAACTTATTAATGCGGCTATTGAAAATGCAGGTGCACAGATAATAACACTTGCCCTTCGCCGTGCGGCAGGTAAAGATGTTGAAAACATACTTGACTACATACCCGAAGGAATAACGCTTTTACCTAACACATCAGGAGCAAGAAATGCCGATGAAGCAGTCAGAATTGCAAGATTGTCACGTGAAATGGGCTGCGGTGACTTTGTAAAAATCGAAGCTATAAGGGACAGTAAATATCTACTTCCCGACAACTATGAAACACTTAAAGCAACTGAAGTATTGGCTAAAGAAGGTTTTGTTGTAATGCCGTATATGTATCCGGACTTAAATGTTGCACGTGATTTAAAAAATGCCGGTGCAGCATGTATTATGCCCCTCGGTTCACCGATAGGCTCAAACAAGGGACTTTGCACAAAGGATTTTATACAAATACTTATTGATGAAATTGACCTTCCTGTAATAGTAGATGCCGGCATAGGCAGACCTTCACAGGCTTGTGAAGCTATGGAAATGGGTGCGGCGGCAGTTATGGCTAATACCGCCATTGCAACAGCCGGTGATATTCCAAAAATGGCTTTAGCTTTCAAAAAAGCGATAGAAGCAGGCAGAGAATCATATCTTGCCGGTTTCGGAAACGTCGTTGAAGGCGGTGCAAGAGCGTCTTCACCGCTTACAGGATTTTTACATGACTAAGGAGATAAAAGAATTATGGAAAGAACAGACCACATGAAATATATGGAAGGTATGGAAGTAATTGAATCCGACCTTTTAGAAAGAGTAATATCTGCAATGAACAATTACGATTATAATAAATACACCGAAAAAGACGTTACAGCTGCTCTGTCACGTGATGTATTATCACCTGATGATTTTGCAGCACTTCTTTCACCTGCTGCACTTCCCCACCTTGAGGAAATGGCACAAAGGGCAAAAATAGAAACAAGAAAACATTTCGGTAATTCCATAGCAATGTTTACACCCCTTTATATAGCCAACTACTGCGAAAATTACTGCATTTACTGCGGATTTAACTGTCACAACAAAATCCGCCGTGCAAAACTTAATGAAGATGAAATAGAAAAGGAAATGCAGTCCATAGCAAAAACAGGCTTACAGGAAATACTGATTTTAACAGGCGAAAGCAAAAAAATGTCAGATGTAAACTATATTGCAAATGCCTGTAAAATTGCAAAAAAATATTTCAATGTTGTGGGTGTTGAAGTTTATCCGATGAATTCAGACGAATACAGAATACTTCACGAAAGCGGTGCAGACTTTGTAACGGTGTTCCAGGAAACATACAACAGCGACAAATACGAAACACTTCATCTTGAGGGACACAAAAGAATATTCCCTTACCGCTTTTATGCCCAGGAACGTGCAATAATGGGCGGTATGAGAGGAGTAGGTTTTGCGGCACTTTTAGGTCTTGATGATTTTAGAAAAGACGCCTTTGCAACAGGTATGCACGCATATTTACTTCAAAAAAAATATCCACATGCCGAAATCGCATTTTCGTGTCCAAGACTGCGTCCTATAATAAACAACGATAAAATAAATCCAAAGGACGTACACGAACCACAGCTTTTGCAGGTAATATGTGCATACAGAATATTTATGCCATTTGCAAGTATTACAATATCAACGAGGGAATGTGAACGTTTTAGAAACAACATTATAAATATTGCGGCAACAAAAATCAGTGCCGGAGTTGATGTGGGAATAGGCGGTCACACAGGTGAGCAAAAGGGTGATGAGCAGTTTGAAATATCAGATCCACGAAATGTAAGTCAAGTCTATGAAGCTATAAAAAAGCAAGGTTTACAGCCGGTAATGAGTGATTATATATATGTTTAAAATTATATGTGTTACAAACAGACTTTTATGCGATAATTTCCTTGAGTGTATAGAGTCTTTACATAAAAATAAAATACCAGTAATACTTAGGGAAAAAGATTTATCTCTTACAGCTTATACCCGACTTGCAGCCGCCGTAAAAGAAATATGCCCCGATGTTATTGCCCATTATTACCCCAAAGCGGCAAAAGATGTTGGAATAGATAAAATACATTTACCTCTGCACCTTATGACCAAAGATATACGCAATGAATTTTCTACCGTCGGTATATCTGTACACTCGGTTGATGAGGCAATAGAGGCACAAAATATGGGTGCAGACTATGTAACGGCCGGTCATATTTTTAGAACTGACTGCAAAAAAGACCTTAAACCACGTGGAATTGACTTTTTAAAGACAGTAGCTAAAATCATTCATATTCCCGTTTACGCAATAGGCGGAATTAAACCGGAAAATATATCGAAAATAGTAAATACAGGTGCTAAGGGCTGCTGTATAATGTCAGGATTTATGAAATGTGATGATATTTCTAAATACACCTCCTCACTTTATAAGTATATATCTGAAAAATAGAATATTTTTCCAAAGAAAAAGGGCGGTTTTAGTACCGTCCTTTTTAATTTTCTCCTATGTATTTATTATAAAATAACAATACATTTTACCCTATCTTTTCACCAATGATAATAATGTACAAAATTACTTCTTTTGCAATTTTAGATATTGTGTTACAGCCATTTTTGTGATAATATTATTGTATATAAATAAAAATATTAAATGTGAGGTTTTTAGTATGAATACCGCATATATTTATCTGCAATTATATAGATTATTTGATGACGTTACTCCACTGCCTGTTGACTGCGGCAAGCTCTGCAATAAGGCTTGCTGTAAAGGTGATGACAGCGGAATGTTTTTATTTCCCGGTGAAAAGGCAGTGTTTAATTTATTAAAGCCTGATTGGGTACGAATAGAAAAAACAGACTTTACCTATGAATATAACGGAAAAACATATAATACACCGATAGCTATGTGCAGCGGCGAGTGTGACAGATACCAGCGTCCCTTTGCCTGCCGTATTTTTCCGCTTACACCGTATCTTGATGAAAAGGGTAAGTTGCAGGTTATAATAGACCCGAGAGCTAAGGGTATATGTCCTCCTGCAAAGGCTTTCTTTGTAGATGATTTTGAACCGGTATTCGTGAAAAACGTTGAAAAAACCTTTAAACTGTTATTAAAAAACAAACAATTTTATGCTTTTTTAAAGGAATATTCAAAATATCTTGACGAATTTAAGCGTTTTTATGATTGATATACACGTGGAAAGGAAATAACAAATGAACAACGAAAACAACAAAGAAATAGATTCACAATCTGAAAATATTGCTCCTGATTGCGAAGAAAGTGACGAAAAGCAAAATAAAGATGATTTTTCTTCAGAAGATGATTTTTTTGATGAGGAGGAGGATGATTTTTTCACTCCCACTCCGAAAAATACATCAGAAGATAAAAATATTCAGGATTCTGATGTTGATGATGAAGAATTAAATGAAGAAGAGTTAAATGAGTTAAAAGAACAGAAAAAACAAATAAAAGCCGAAAACAGACAAAAAAGAAAAGACAGTATAAAGAAGTTTTGGCTGAAAATAAGAATACCGCTTATTGCAGTTATAATTATAATAATATGTGCATTTATTGCATTTTTTGCATACGCATTTTCAACAATAAGTTCTGACAAAATAATGAATAATGTGTATATAGAAAATCTTTATGTAGGCGGATTAACATACGATGAAGCTGTTGCATCAATAAATGCCTCATATATGTTTAAAGATTCGGAAATAACACTTGTAAACGGCGATAAAACTTTTACTATAAAAGGCAGTGATATAGGGCTTGAAGCAATTCCGGAAGAAACAGCAAACAAAGCATTTAATTACTGCAAAACAGGTAATATTTTTACAAATGGCTATGATGCTTTAATGCTTATGTTTAAGCCGCACGTTATCGTCCCTACTCCAAAACTTGATACTGCAAGACTTGATGAAAAACTAAATGAATTTGGTAAACAGGCAGTCGGTGAAAGAAAACAGCATTATGTGGAGTTTGGTGATGACGGGATGGCAACTGTTTACTCCGGAAGTACAGGCTATGACGAAAATCCCGAAACTGCACGAAATGAAGTAATAGAGGCTTTAAGCAACGAACAGTTTACAAACATCTCTGTTACTTACAATACTGCACCTCCGGACGAGATGACCATTGAAGCCTTTGATGCACTTGTCTATAAAGATCCTGTTGATGCAAGATATGAAGTTGCCGATAATAATGTAACTGTTGTTCCGGGAGAAACAGGCAGATACATAAACAAAGATGAGGCTATGCCGCTTCTTCAAAATGTTTATGAAGGCTGTCAGCCTGTAAAGATTCCTTATTATGTATCACAACCCGCAAAAACTGCTGCTATGTTACAGGAAAAATTATTTGCAGATACACTTGGCTCATACTCTACATCTTACGGAAGTTCAGATTCAAACAGACGTGCAAACATAGCTCGTGCAGCAGAACTTATAAACGGAACTGTACTTGCTCCGGGCGAAGTATTTTCATTTAACGACACCGTTGGGTACAGAACAAAGGAAAACGGATTCCATCCGGCAAAGGAATATGTGGACGGACAAAGCGTTGACGGTATCGGCGGAGGTACATGTCAGGTCAGCAGTACGCTGTATTCTGCCGTACTGTATGCAGATATGTCGATAGTTGAAAGACTTAACCACATGATGACAGTAGGATATATACCGCTTGGTCAGGACGCTACTGTTGCCGATGACAGTGTAGACTTTAAATTTAAAAACAGCAGTGATTACCCTGTGAAAATACATGCCTATACAAGCGGTGCAACTATAACGATAGATATTATAGGTACCCAATGGGATCCGCCTCGTACAGTTAAAATTTCAAGTACAACAACGAAACAGGGTGAAAACACCGTTGTTTATTCCACAAGGTACGTCTATGCAGGTGATGAGCTTATTTCAACCGACAAACTTAATTCAAGCACATACGTACCGCCAAAACCGGCATCAACGCCTTCAAACTAATATAAAATTTGCACAAAGGGAAAATTTATATTAATCTAATATTTTTTCATATTACCCCTTGCAAACATTTTTAAAATATGGTATATTTATAGTAAATTATACGGCAAGGACGCTGTGTAGCAATTTTATGATAATCATAATTTTGTTATACTGCGTCCTTTTTCATATTTATATAAAGGAGAAAGAATATGTTTAACTTAGAGCTTACACGTCATCTTGCAAACCTTTCTAAGATTCACTTTACAGATGAAGAACTCGACAAAATGACAGAAGACATGACAAATATCATTGAACTCATGGACAAGGTATGTGAATTTGATTCATCAAAGACAGCTTATTCCCTTGACGCAGTTAATTACAATGACCTTAGGGAAGATAATCCAAAGGACTCTTATCCGACAGAAAAGATTATCTCAAATGCTAAAAATATTAAAAATAACAGTTTTGTAGTTCCGAAGGTAGTATAAGAAAGGATTGATGATACATGGCTTTACAAAAGCTTCGTGATATGCTCGACAAAAAAGAAATCAGTGCAGTTGAGCTTACTGAAACATATCTTAACAGAATCAAAGAAAAGGATACAAAGATAAACAGCTATATAACAGTGTGCAATGAATCGGCAATAAGTGAGGCAAAGAATGCACAAAAAGTAATAGATTCAGGAAATTCAACATCATTTACGGGAATCCCTGTTTCAGTTAAAGACAATATTTGTACAAAGGGTATTAAAACAACCTGTGCATCAAAAATGCTTGAAGATTTTGTTCCTCCCTACGATGCAACCGTTGCTAAAAAACTTAAAAATAACAATGCGGTAATACTTGGTAAAACCAACATGGACGAATTTGCAATGGGCGGTTCATCACAAACTTCATATTTCGGTGGTGTTAAAAATCCCTTTGACACATCAAGAGTTCCGGGCGGTTCATCAGGAGGAGCTGCCGCAAGCGTTTCTGCTGATTTATGTGCCGCCGCACTTGGCTCTGATACAGGCGGAAGTGTCCGTCAGCCGGCATCCTTTTGCGGTGTTACAGGTTTAAAACCAACCTACGGTACAGTTTCAAGATGGGGACTTATTGCATTCGCATCTTCCCTTGACCAAATCGGTGTAGTTGCAAAATCAGCCGAAGATACAGGCTATATTTTAAACGGTATATACGGCTACGACGAAAACGATGCAACCACAAGCAAAAAATCAACAGGTGATTATAATTGTCTTGTAGGCAGTAATATAAGCAATTTAAAAATAGGTATTCCTAAGGAATTCTTTGGTGACGGTCTTGATGATGAAGTAAAAAAAGCTGTTTTAAATGCAGCAGAGTATTATAAAAAGCTCGGATGTGAAATAGTGGAAGTATCCCTTCC
The DNA here is from genome assembly GCA_944390495.1 of uncultured Clostridia bacterium. Classification (GTDB taxonomy): domain Bacteria; phylum Bacillota; class Clostridia; order UBA1381; family UBA1381; genus Hominilimicola. The sequence goes on along the minus strand of CALXQE010000011.1, from coordinate 12,375 downwards.
CTGCCTTGAATATGCTGTTTCTGCCTACTACCTTATTTCATCGGCAGAGGCTGCAAGTAACCTGTCACGTTTTGACGGTATAAAGTACGGACTAAGAAGCGGACTTGGTGAAAACTTCAATGATTTAATTGCAAATTCAAGACGTGAAGGTTTCGGAAATGAAGTTAAAAGACGTATTATGCTCGGAAACTATGCTTTATGCTCCGGTTACTATGACGCATACTATAAAAATGCCACAAGAATCAGAACAGAGCTAAAAGCAGAATATGCAAAAATCTTTGAAGAGTGCGATGTAATACTTACACCGACAGCACCGACTACCGCATATAAAATCGGTCAGCAGGAAAATGACCCTGTTAAAATGTACCTTGCAGATATTTATACCGTAACTGTAAATATTGCAGGTCTGCCTGCAATTTCTACAACCTGTAGTTATGATACAAACGGTATGCCGATAGGTATGAGTTTAATCGGAAAATCATTTGATGAAAAGACACTTATTGCAGTTTGCGACAGATTTGAAAAGGATTTTGAAAGAAAGGAGGCAGTGCTATGAGATACCAACCTGTTATAGGACTTGAAATACACGCAGAATTACTTACACAATCAAAGGTATTCTGCACATGTAAAAATGAATTCGGCGGCAGTGAAAACACTCGTGTTTGCCCACGCTGTTCAGGACTTCCCGGCACACTGCCTTTACTTAATAAAAATGCCGTATATCTTGCGGCTAAGGCAGGTTTTGCCACAGATTGTACTGTAAATAATTACAGCTCATTTGACCGTAAAAACTATTTCTACCCTGATTTGCCTAAGGCATATCAGATAACACAATTTGAAAACCCAATCTGCACAAACGGTCATATAACAGTTAAAGGCGGCAAAGATATACGCATAAACAGAATCCATATTGAAGAAGACGCCGGAAAACTTGTTCACGACGATTACGAAGGTATTTCTATGGCTGACTACAACCGCTGCGGTGTACCGCTTATTGAAATAGTTACAGAACCTGATTTCCGCAGTGTTAGTGAAGTACAGGATTTTGTTGAACAAATTGCACTGCGTTTAAAGTATGCGGGTGTATGTGACGCAAGAATGGAACAGGGTTCACTGCGTGTTGACGTAAACATTTCAATTATGCCTGTTGGCAGTGATACATTTGGTACACGTGCGGAAATTAAAAACTTAAACTCAATTAAAGCTATCGGTCGTGCTATTGAGTATGAAATAGAGCGTCAATCTGACATTCTAGACAACGGCGGAACGGTCGTGCAGGAAACACGCCGTTTTAATGATAATCACGGTGACACAAAATCTCTTCGTTCAAAGGAAGAAGCACATGATTACCGTTATTTCCCTGAACCTGATATTCCGCCTGTACTTTTATCAGATGAGGATATTGAGGAAATAAAAAAATCTATGCCGCAAATGCCTCAGGTTAGATTTGCACGTTATACTAAAGAATACGGACTTCCCGATGATGACGCTGCACTTATCATTTCCACTAAGGAATTTTCGGACTTTTACGATGAAACGGTTAAAATAAATCCGGACTACAAACAGGTTTCAAATATGATGCTTGTTGAGCTTAACAGAAACTTAAACGACTTGGAAAAAACAATAAATGATGTACCTTTCTCCCCTTGCGACTTAGCAGAGCTTGTTAAAATGTCAACAGACGGTACGGTTTCAAAAAATGCCGCAAAGGACATTTTAAAAATCATGTTTGATAAGGGCGGAAAGCCAATGGAAATAGCAAAAAATAACGGCTTTATTATGGATAACGACACATCTGCACTTGAAGATGTTATAGAGAAGGTTATATCAGAAAATGCCGATACTGTCCAAAGCTATAAGGAAGGCAATGAAAAAGTTTTCGGATTCCTTATGGGTCAGGTTGTACGTGCCGGCGGTAAGGGTGTAAATCCAAAGCTTGCAAAGGATTTATTGACAGAAAAACTAAAATAAAGGTGGTAATCAATTATGCAAAAAATAGACGGCTCACAGCTGATAGACGAAATAACTTTAAGTGACCTTGAAAAGGCTGTTGACGGTACAGTGTCTTTCGGTGCGTGTGTTCATAAAATAAGGAAAATGAGCGGTTTTGCATTTGTTATTTTGCGTACCGGTAAATATATTCTCCAGTCAACATACTCTAAAAATGATTGTGATAGCGATATAAACTCAATATCTGAAGGCACATATATAAACGTAACAGGAACTGTAAAAAGAGAACCAAGGGCAAATTACGGATATGAAATAACACTTTCTTCCTTTGATGTGCTGTCACGTCCAAAGGAAGAATATCCCCTTCACGTTTCAAGCAAAAAACTTGGCTGTTCAATCGAAACATCAATGGCACACAGAAGTGTTGCACTTCGTCATCCGGAACAAAGAGCAGTATTTAAAATAGCAGAGGGTGTTGTATCCGGATTCCGTGAATTTATGCTTAAAAACAATTTTACCGAAATCCACACACCTAAAATAGTAGCAGCCGGTGCTGAGGGCGGTGCCAATATATTTAAACTTAAATACTTCGACAAAGACGCTTACCTTGCACAAAGTCCACAGTTTTATAAACAAACATGTGTTGCATTTTTTGACCGTGTATTTGAAATTGCACCTGTTTACAGGGCAGAAAAACATAACTCTACACGTCATTTAAATGAATATATAGGTCTTGACTTTGAAATGGGCTTTATTAATGATATGCACGACGTAATGGCAATGGAAACGGCTATGCTAAAATACCTTGTGAAATACCTTGATGAAAACTACAAAGATGAGCTTTCACTTTTTGACGTGTCTCTTCCTGTTATAAACGACATTCCGTCAGTGACATTCTTTGAAGCATTGGATATTTTGGGTAAATCTCATAACCAGTTTGACCTTGACCCTACTGACGAAGTTAAGTTATGTGAATACGCAAAAAATAACTTTGACAGTGAATTTATATTTGTTGAAAAATTCCCCGGACTTAAACGTCCGTTTTACGCAATGGATTCTAAAGAGGATCCAAAACTTGCGGAAAGTTTTGACCTTCTTTTCAGAGGTCTTGAAATAACAACAGGCGGACAAAGAATACATGATTATGATGAACAGATTGCAAAGCTTAAAAGATACAATATTGAGCCTTGTGAGCTTGGTTCATATACTGATATTCACCGCTATGGTATGCCGCCTCATGGTGGTCTTGGAATAGGTCTTGAAAGACTTGTGATGAAACTTTTAGGACTTCAAAATATCCGTGAAGCAAGTCTTTTCCCAAGGGATATTCACCACCTTGACCCGTGATAAATAAATTGCACAAATTAATATATTTATAATAATTTTAAATTTTGCAAGTTGCATATTGACAATTAACAATAAAGTGGTATAATAACATTATAGTAATTGATTGTTATTCGATAAGAATATTGAGTGAAGATAAGACAAGGGTGTTTTATATTTGATAAAATATAAAATACCCTTTTTTCATAATATACTTATTGTTAGCTCAAAATAACTTTAATTACTGCCAAAAGCAGAATAGACATTTCAGGAGGTTTTATTATGGAAAACGGAAACGTATCAGCAATTTTCGGTGAAAAGGTCTTTAACCTTCCTACTATGAAGGCAAGACTTCCAAAGGACATTTACAAATCACTTGTAAAAACCATTAACGAAGGAACAAAGCTTGATATTTCTGTTGCAGAAGTTGTGGCTAATGCAATGAAAGACTGGGCAATCGAAAACGGCTGTACTCACTATACACACTGGTTCCAGCCTATGACAGGTTTAACAGCTGAAAAGCACGATTCATTTATTCAGCCGACAGAGGACAGAACAGTTATTATGGAATTTTCAGGCAAAGAGCTTGTTATGGGTGAGCCTGACGCATCTTCTTTCCCTTCAGGCGGTCTTAGAGCTACATTTGAAGCAAGAGGCTATACAGCTTGGGACCCAACATCATTTGCATTTATCAAGGATAATTCACTTTATATTCCGACATCATTTATGTCATATACAGGTGAAGTTCTTGATAAGAAAACACCGCTTCTTCGTTCAGAGGCAGCTATAAACAAAGCAGCAAAAAGAGTTCTTGCACTATTTGGCAAAACCCCTGCAAGAGTCGTTTCTTATGTAGGTCCTGAACAGGAGTATTTCCTTGTTGACAAGAACCTTAGAAACAAGAGAAAGGACTTACTTCTTACAGGCAGAACATTGTTCGGTGCAAAGCCTGCAAAGGGACAGGAAATGGATGACCACTACTTCGGTCAGATTAAGGAACATATTGCAGCATTTATGAAAGAGGTTGACGAAGAACTTTGGAAGCTTGGTGTTCTTGCTAAAACAAAGCATAACGAAGTTGCACCTGCACAGCACGAAATCGCACCTATTTTCTCTACTACAAATATTTCAACTGACCACAACCAGCTTACAATGGAAATTTTGAAAAAGGTTGCGGATCATCACGATCTATACTGCCTTCTTCACGAAAAACCATATGAAGGCATCAACGGTTCAGGTAAGCATAACAACTGGTCAATCGGTACATCTGACGGGGAACTTCTTCTAAAGCCTGGCAGAAAGCCTGAACAGAACGTACAGTTCTTACTTTTCCTTGCAGCTGTTATTAAGGCTGTTGATGATTATAGTGACATTTTAAGAGTTTCTGTTGCAACAGCAGGTAACGACCATAGACTTGGTGCTAATGAAGCTCCTCCTGCTATTATCTCAGTATATTTAGGTGACCAGCTTGCGGCAGTAGTTGAACAGCTAAAAAACGGCGAAGGTGTTAAGTATGAAGAAGGCAGAGTAATTGAAACAGGTGTTGAGTCACTTCCTGATATTGAAAGAGATTCAACAGACAGAAACAGAACATCTCCTTTTGCCTTTACAGGTAACAGATTTGAATTTAGAGCTCCCGGTTCAAGACAGTCTATCGGCGGTATTAACATCGTTCTTAACACTATCGTAGCTGAAGAATTAACTGAATTTGCAGAAATTCTTGAAGGCAGCCAAAATATTCAAAAAGACGCCCTTGAGCTTGCAATTAAAACATTTAAAGACCATGAAAGAATTATCTTTAACGGAAACGGTTACAGCGATGAATGGGTTGAAGAAGCCGAAAGAAGAGGACTTCTTAACCTTAAAACAACTCCTGATGCTATGCCTTACTTCAAGAGTCAAAAATCTATTGATTTGTTTGTAGGTCAAGGTGTATTCTCAAAGGTTGAAGTTGAAACACGTACGGAAATCATGATGGAAGAATATAATAATACACTTCATTTTGAAATGCTTACAATGCTTGAAATGGCAAAACAGGAAATTCTTCCGGCTTGCCTGAAATATACAAAGTTTGTAACAGATGACGTTTTATCTAAAAAATCACTTGGTATTGATGCACCTCTTGAATTTTCAAAGGTACAGAAACTTACAGCTCTTACAGAGGATATGATGTCTAAGATTGATGATTTACAGGCTAAAGCTGATGCTGTTCCGACAGATGACGTATTTGAAACAGGTCATTATTATGCTTATACAGTTATGCCTGCAATGGAATCATTAAGAGAAGTAGCAGATACACTTGAAACAATGGTCGCAAAGGAATATTGGCCGTTCCCGACTTATACAGAACTTCTTTACTTGCAGTAATACTAAAACAGCTGATGTGTAAAATTCACATCAGCTGTTTTTATATTATCTTTTTTTATAAAGTATTATCTGTGGTTCACTGACACCGTTTCCGTACTCACATACAAGTAAATTTTTCTTATCCGCAATCACACCGTAACATCTGTCGCCTGAACATTTTTCTATTTGATTTCCAAAATATATATTATTGTCATTAAGAAATTTTACTGATTGACCGTTATCAAGCTGATATTCTAAATTTACATAAAAACCATTTAGTAAATTAAGGTCTGTTATTTCAAGTCCATCTATTTTAAGTGAATTAATTTCTTCAATAATCTCTTTTTTTAAATTTAAAAAAGCATTAAATCCGTCTTTTTTTATACATTCGGCAGCTACACAAATCCCATCTCCAAACGGATGACCATCTGTTTTAATACAACCGCCGCATTTATCTTTTTTATCACATTTTACGCAGCAATCCGCTCCACAAATAGACAACACAAATATTCCCCATTTCTATTTAATCTCTATGTACAAAATGTTCTATACAGGTTAATTTATATTTCCCTATATTCCGTCTGACCAATGTCATAAAGGTTATTACCCTCGCAGTCTATAAGCACAACGGCAGGAAAATCCTCAACATAAAGCTTTCTTATTGCCTCCGTACCAAGGTCGTCATAAGCCACTACCTCCGCACTTTTTATAGACTCGGCTATAAGTGCACCTGCACCGCCTATTGCACCGAGATAAACAACGCAGTTACGTTTCATAGATTCAACTACTTCACTGCTTCGTGCACCCTTGCCTATCATTGCACCAAGTCCGTTATCAAGGAGCATCGGCGTGTATGCGTCCATACGTCCTGATGTTGTAGGTCCGCATGAGCCTATAACTTCACCGGGTTTTGCCGGACAGGGACCTGCATAATATATGACATTATCTGTAAGGTCAATAGGAAAAGGTATTCCCTCTTTATAGTTTTTTGTCATTCTCTCGTGTGCCGCATCACGTGCCGTATATATTACACCTGTTATAAGAACGCTGTCCCCTGCCTTTAAATCCTTAACCTTATCCTTTGTAATAGGAGTTGTTATTCTCTTTTCCATAATCAGTCCTCCGCAATAAAATCTTCTACGCTTTTAAGTATATAGTCTGCATTTAATTTTTCAAAATAACCTCTTGCCTTTTCGCCCTGAATACCTGTAAGCACTGCACAAAAATCTGCACCCATAGCCTGTGAAGCCAATATATCCGCTCCTGCGTCACCGACAACAAGTGTTCTTTTTATTTTCTCTCTGTCATATTCGCCCTTTATAATCTTTTCGTCATCATAATCAGTTCCGTAAAGTGCCTTTAAAAACATATAGGGGTGAGGCTTTGTAAGTGCGTTATTGTTTAGTTTCTTTTCTGCCGCTTCCACATGGTCGTAATTACAAAGTCCGTTTTGGGCAAAATATTTCTTTATTCCCCAGTCACAAAGAGGCTGGTTCATTTCTATAAACGGTCTTCCTGTACCTGTGCATACACGCTTATTTTGGCTTAAAAGCTCCATTATCTTAACAAGCTTACCTTTATCCACAATAGGTTCTTCTTTAAATAACAGCCCTGTTTTTCCGTTGCTATACACCGGTGGATGTCCGTACTGCTTTTTATACAGTTCATCACCTAAAAACCACTCCTGAAAAATTCCTCTCATAGTAGTCCACATAAGGCTGTTACGTTTTAGCCAATTATAATCAAAACCTGATTTTTCACTGCATAATTTCGCTATGTTGTCGTACTCGTCAATAATGTTTTCCGGCATACTTTTTACATACTTTAAAACCTCGTTAAAATCAACATCTACCTCGCGTCCGCTGATTATCCACGCAATAAGTACAGTTACATATCCTAAATCCCAGTTTGAATTTACACCTCTGCCCTTTAGCTCACTTATAAGCTCATCATTACAAAAAACCGTGCTTCGTATTTTTTGTAAATTCTCCATACACTCCTGTACATTAATTTTTTCACTTCTGTTAATTTTAAGATACTCCCAAACAGTAAGTGCTGCGCAGTTCCAGTAATTTTCCTCACTTGTTATAACACCGTCCATATCAAATATAACGGTATCATACTTTTCAAGAAATCCAGCAAGTTTCATTTTATCTCCTGTCCAAAAGGGACACTAAAATTTAGTGTCCCTTTTTATTATTCTATTACCCATTCAATTTTTCCGGCAACACCGCTTGTTTTGCCTTTTCTGCTTTCGCATACTTCACACACTCTGTTTAGTGCACTTCCGAAACTGCGGTAAATAGCCTCCCAAATATGATGTCCGTTATGACCTTTAAGTAAGTCAATATGAAGAGTACACATAGCACCCTGTGCAAAACCCTCAAGGAATGTTTCAAGGTCCTCTCTGTCCATTCCCTCAGTCTTATCGCAAACATCATTACCGTGGTAATCAATACTGCAATATGCCCTTGATTCAAAGCTCATCGCACATTCAGCTTTAGCTTCATCTATTATTCCGATAGCGTCTCCATAACCTCTTGCACCGTCGGTACAGTCAACATATTCCTTTACTGCCTTACCAAGTGCAATACCTAAATCTTCACATATAACGTGTGTAAGTACAAATTCATTAAGGCTCACATCTACATCTATATTCATTTCACCACGCCACGCAATATGTTCAATCATGTGGTTTAAAAATGGTATCTGAGTATTTATGTACTTTCTGTAATCTGCCTTTAAAGGCGAAAAGTCAAGGGTAACGCTCATATTAGATTCAGTTGTTTTTCTTGTAACCTTTACTTTATCCATTATTTTCTTTCCTTTACTGCAAGACCGTGTGTATCAAAACCTTCAACAGTTGCAAACTTGTAAGCGTAATTTCTAACCTTTTCAAAACCGTCCTTTGACGCATAGCCTACTGAAGAACGCTTTAAAAAGTCCATTACAGACACTGATGAATATGTCTTTGCAAAACCGCCTGTCGGCAAAATTGCGTTTGGACCTAAAACAAAGTTACAAAGTGTAACAGGTGTATAGTCACCAAGCAAGATTTCACCTGCATTCTTAATTTTCGGAAGTGTATCAAACGGTTTTTCAGTCATAACTTCCATGTGTTCAGGTGCGTAATCATTTACAAAATCAATAGACTCATCAAGTGAATTTGTTAAAATTACACCGCCGTATGTTGTAAGGTTAGTTTCGATAAATTCCTTTCTCTTAGGAGAAATCTTTTCAAGCTGTCTGTTTACAATAGGAATAACCTTGTCAACAAGTTCCTTTGAGTGTGTTACTAAAAGTGCGGCACTGTCAGGACCGTGTTCTGCTTCAATCATCCAGTCAAGTGCAACCTTTTCAGGATCTGCCTTTTCGTCAGCTAAAACGATTATTTCACTTGGTCCGGCAGGAAGTCCGGCGTCAATGTGATTTGCCAAAACTCTCTTTGCCGCTGTTGCATAGCTGTTACCAGGGCCTATAATCTTGTGGCACTTAGGTATTGTTTCAGTACCGTATGCAACTGCCGCAACAGCCTGAATACCGCCGACTTTATAAATTTCTGTAATACCTATAATCTTTGCAGCCGCTAAAATTGCATCGTCAACCTCACCCTTTTCATTAGGAGGTGTTACAACAACAATCTTCGGTACTTTTGCAACAACTGCCGGAATACCAAGCATACAAAGTACAGACGGGAATGAACCCTTACCATGAGGAACATACAAACATACGTCAACTATCGGTGTTGTCTTTTCTCCTACCATCAGTCCGTCGTCCACCATAGTGAACCACATTTCCTCCGGCAGCTGCTTTTCATGGAAATCATAAATATTTTTGTAAGCATACTCAATAGCTTCTCTTGTTTCCTTGTCAAGGTTATTGTATCCTGCCTCAATTTCTTCAGGAGTAACCTTCATTTTATCAGCTGTAAGCTGTACATGGTCAAACTTAGCTGTATATTCAAGTACAGCTTCGTCACCTCTTGCCTTGACATCGTCAGAAACTTCCTTTGCAACTTTCATCTGTTCCGTAATATCAAGTTCTGCACGTTTCATAATAAAATCGTACTGTTCCTTTGTCATATTTGAAAGTTCGTAAATATTCGGGTTCATTGTGTTCCTCCTTACTAAGCTTTATTTAAAAATGTCTTTTACTTTTTCATAAAAGCTTTTCTTTTGCTTATAGTTTTTATCTTCTTCAAATTCTTTTAGAATTTCCTTTTGTTTAGAAGTAAGATTTCTCGGTACTTCCACATTAACCGTAACATACTGGTCACCCCTTGACTTACTTCTAAGATAAGGTATACCCTTACCCTTCATTCTGAATTTTGAACCTGTCTGAGTACCTTCGGGAATATTAAGTTCAACCATTCCGTCAAGAGTCGGTACCTGTACCGTTGCACCAAGTGCCGCCTGCACAAAGGTAATCGGCAAGTCAAGAAATACGTCGTTACCTTCACGGACAAATATATCGTGAGGACGTACTCTTATAGTCAAAAGCAAATCTCCGTTAGGACCGCCTTTATAACCGGCTTCGCCCTTACCTGAAAGCTGCATTGTCTGACCGTTATCAATACCTGCCGGTATTTCAACTTCAATAAGCTTATTCTTTCTTACTGTACCTGTTCCTCGACAGCTATGGCACGGTGTTTTAATAATCTTACCTTCACCGTGGCAATTAGGACACGGCGTTTCAGTTGTCATATATCCAAGAATAGTTCTTTGCTGTGTTTTAACACGTCCACTGCCGTGACAGTTAGGACATGTTTCAGCCTTTGTACCCTTTTCAGCACCGCTTCCTCCGCAGCTTTCACACTTTTCCTGTGCCTGTATATTCATTTTCTTTTTACAGCCGAATGCAGCCTCTTCAAAGGTAATATCAATAACCTGACGTATATCATTTCCGCGTCTTGGTCCGTTTCGTCTTTGTCCGCCGCCGAAACCGCCAAATCCGCCGCCGAATATATCACCGAATATATCGCCAAAATCAAAACCGGCACCGTTAAAACCGCCTCCGCCGGCTCCGAAATTCGGATCTACACCTGCATGACCGAACTGGTCATATTTACTTCTCTTATCGGGATCGGAAAGAACCTGATAAGCCTCATTTACCTCTTTGAACTTTTCTTCAGCCTCTTTATTACCTGGATTTAAGTCCGGGTGATATTTTTTACTCTGACGTCTGAATGCCTTTTTAATTTCAGCGTCTGACGCGCCCTTACTAACTCCAAGCAGTTCATAATAATCTCTTTTTTCTGCCAATGTGTTCACCTACCTCGAATATTATACTATACTTTGACCTATTTGTAAAGTATTAATACGCTAAAGTGTATTTTAATCTGCCTTACAGTGCTAAAGGACGGACATTTGTCCGTCCTTATACTGCATTTTCTTAAAATTATTTGTTTTCGTCGTTGTCTACTTCTTTGTAATCAGCCTCATAAACTCCGTCATTATTTGCCTGCTGAGCATTTGGATCACCTGCACCGTTTGGATTTGCCTGCTGATACATCTGCTGTGCTACTGAGTAGAACTTTTCCTGAAGCTCATCTGTTGCCTTCTTTATAGCTGCACTGTCTGTACCTTTAAGTGCTTCTTTAACCTTATTTACTTCAGTTTCAACCATTGACTTTGTATTATCGTCAATCTTGTCGCCTGCATCTTTAACAGCCTTTTCACACTGATATACAAGTGATTCAGCGTTATTTCTGATTTCTACTTCTTCCTTACGCTTCTTATCTTCTTCAGCGTACTTTTCAGCTTCTTTAACAGCTCTGTCTATATCTTCATCACTAAGGTTTGAAGACGCAGTAATTGTAATCTTCTGCTCATTACCTGTACCAAGGTCCTTAGCACTAACATTGACGATACCGTTTGCGTCTATATCGAATGTAACTTCAATCTGTGGCACACCTCTCGGAGCAGGAGCAATACCTGTTAGATTGAAACGGCCTAAAGTCTTGTTATACTGTGCCATTTCTCTTTCACCCTGAAGTACGTGTACTTCAACACTTGTCTGACCGTCTGCTGCTGTTGAGAATATCTGTGATTTATTTGTAGGGATAGTTGTATTTCTTTCGATAAGCTTTGTAAATACACCGCCCATTGTTTCAATACCAAGTGAAAGCGGAGTTACGTCAAGCAAAAGTACGCCTGTTTCCTCACCGCCAAGTACACCTGCCTGTCTTGCAGCACCTACTGCAACACATTCGTCAGGATTAATACCCTTATGAGGCTCTTTACCCATTTCCTTCTTAACTGCGTCCTGTACAGCAGGAATTCTTGAAGAACCACCAACAAGAAGTACCTCGTCAATCTGTGATGCACTTAGTCCTGCATCGTTCATTGCGTTTCTGATACATGTAAGTGTTCTGTCAACAAGATCTGCTGTAAGTTCATCAAACTTAGCCTTTGTAAGAGTAATATCCATGTGCTTAGGGCCTGACGCATCTGCTGTAATGAACGGCAAGTTAATATTTGATGTAGTAGTTGTTGAAAGTTCAATCTTTGACTTTTCAGCAGCTTCCTTTAATCTCTGCATTGCCATCTTATCTGTTGATAAATCTACACCGTCACTGTTTTTAAACTCAGCTACAAGGTAGTCTATTATTCTCTGGTCAAAATCGTCACCGCCAAGATGTGTATCACCGTTTGTTGAAAGAACTTCAAATACACCGTCACCGATTTCAAGTATAGATACATCGAATGTACCACCGCCAAGGTCATAAACCATAATTGTCTGGTCCTTGTCGCTCAT
>CALXQE010000010.1 GCA_944390495.1 uncultured Clostridia bacterium | reverse complement strand
TGTACAAGCACAGCGATTGCCGTAATAAGAACAGTATCAGTATTGAAATGTGTACAAGCGGTGGTTATACCGTGGCAAAACAGACAATCAATAATACAGCATATCTTTGTGCTAAGCTGTGTAATCTGCTGGGTATAACGGCTGAAAACGTGGATAAGTACGTTTTAAGACACTATGATGTGTGGGATAAGTCCTGTCCGGCACAATGGGCAAGTGCGAACAGTAGCGGCTGGACAGAGTTTAAAGAGCAGGTTAAGAGTATTTTAAACGGAAATGAGGGATTGACTATGGGACAATATGAAGAATTAAAAACAGAGATACAGGTATTGAAAGCGGAAAATGCCGCTCTAAAAGCCGAAGTGGATAATCTTAAAAATCCCATGATTTACAATTACATTGATGACAATATGCCGTCTTGGGCTCACGAAGCTGTACAGTGGTGTATGGATAAAGGTATCATTCAGGGTACAGGTGACGGATTGGGGCTTGATGATACAAAATTGTGGGTGTGTGTAATTCTACATAGAGCAATTAAATTCGTAGCAGGTTTGATTAATATAAAGATTTGATTTTTATATTTGTCAATTATTTTTTGAGTTATTATGTTTGATGTAAAGTGTTAAAATATATCAAAATTTGATATGTTTTAACAAAATGTACTCTGCTTAATTAAAAGTGATATAATAAAGCAGAGGGAAGCAGTATGGCTATTAGAATTTTACTAAGCCGTAAGCTCGGAGAGCTACGGTGGACTCAAAAAAAACTTGCACAAAAAACAGGAATACGTCCCAATACAATCAATGAATTATATCATGAATTGGTTGAACGTGTTAATTTAGAGCAATTAGATCGTATTTGTGATGTATTAAACTGCGATTTGTCTGAAATTCTTGTTAGGGAAGAAGACAGTAATCATACATATTGTGCGAATAAAAAAGAACGATGATAATTTCATCGTTCTTTTTTTTACATAGAAACTATTGATAACATTAGTGTGCAGAAGAACTGGGACATTTGGAAATAGTAGGTTCACTTGTATCACAGCTGTCTAAAGACGCACCGCCAAAAGAGTGGAAAGAAATGGAGAGCTGGGAATATTATGCGGATAACGGTGCCAGCGTATCGCCTCAAAGTGCACAGGGTTCTCCGTTTAGTGCGGCAGCAGTGGCTGTAACAGGTGACCCGCTTACAAATTTATATGAAGATTTAGCAGCAGAACAGAAAGCACGTGCTGTATATGATAATATTTTACGTTTATCTGATGATCCTGATGTAAATGAAGTAATAAAATTTCTAAGACAGAGAGAAATTATACATTTTCAAAGATTCGGTGAAGCAAAGCGTGCAGAAAGAAACAGTTTTTGCAGAACAACATTGATTTTTGCAACTTAGAATGATATGATATTTCTATTATATCAGGAAAGGAAAATGATGTTATGTATAAACCTGGCCGAACACCTAAACAGTATTATGAAGAAATATTTTTATTAGCTGAAGATGAATTTTCAATGATATCAAGAGTATTATCAAAATCATTGATAGGAACATTAAAATTTGATACTTCAGATAATGTAATGGAGATAATAAATCAAATACAGCCAAACATACAAAATCAGGTTATATTTGAAATCTATTATCTTCTTTATTTGATATTAGAGGAAAAACATTCAATATACTTTTATTATAAAGAAAGAGAAAAGAGACTGGGACATGTTATAGATATGAATTTTAAAGATGATAGTAGACACAATAAAATTCAAAATGATTATAAAACATTCAGAAATAATGCGGATGATTTCGCAAAAAAATATATAACAAAGCAAACATAGGTTATTTATACGGAAAAAAACCAAAAAATTATGAAGGACATAAATTAAGAAGATTAGATTATCTATTTTTGGAACGCATATTGGATGATAGTAAAATTGATTATTTCTTTGATTCTTTGAGAGTGGGCAGATTGACAGATAATAAAAAGATCAGTAATACAGTTTTTAAAAACGATATAATACCGGCAATTCAAGCACTGTATGAAAATATTGACCAAACAGACTATACTGTTAATAATAGGATAAATAGACCATTTATGTTAAAAGCTATTGATTATTACCAACTTGAAAAAAATTGCTCGATTGAATTGAGTTATATGTCAGCATATGCTCTTGGTAAGGTGAAAAAAACATTAAAGGAAAAGAAAGAAGATTTAGAAGTATTTCATAACTTAAGATTTTCAAAAATAATCTCAGAAGGAGGGAGTATTACACAAAACAAAGTATTTGTTACTTATGGGATAATATTTTATGAATATACAAATGGAAAAATAAATGCTTATAATATAAGAGATATTTATGAATATTTTAACAATGTAATATATTTCAGCGTATATAACACTTTGGATAGATTTTTTGACGGATTGTTAGGTCCTCTAAATAGCAACTATTGGTTAAATATTTATCAAAATGGTGCAAAATTAAAGAAAGACCTAAAATTAAATGGCATAGATGATTTTATATGTTTGGATAGCGAGATATTTTTTAAAAACTATTTAGCTAAAGGACAGCATATAAATCAAAAAAAGTGGGAGGGAATTAAAATAAAGGATTTCAGGGACATGTACCAACCATACAAATAATAACCCAGATATAATTCTGGTGCAAGCAAATTTAATATAATATTGTAGAAAAAAATGCATTTTTAGTGCATTTTTTTGTTTTTGATGAAAAAGTTCAGGTTTTCTATCCCTATGGAAAAGCAAGATCCTATGATAAAATATTTTTGAAAGGTAAAACTTTCAAAAAATTTTTAGGAGGAAAAAAGATGACGGAATTTAATAGGCTGACTCAAAAAGAGTACAGGAAGACTTACGCAGCAGCAATGTTGCCACATGATGAGCAAGGTTATGCTATTATCAGTAAGAGGCAGACATTCGAACGTGATGACGATGGAAAAATAATACTTCATCGAATAAAGCCTGTGTATCAAGAAGAAACAGATTATAAGCTAAGAAACAGCTATGAGAACAGCTTGATATTAAATCTTGATTTATTCGAGAGCAACGGACACAAATATACAGGTGGAAAGGGTAAGGATAAGCGTAAGAAAAAAAATAAAAAATACAAAACCAAAAAATTGAAAAAGAAATTGGACAACAAAAATGAGAAGAGGCTTATTCAAATGAAAGAAGAGGCACTTGAAGAAAATGAACCTAATATTTCATCAATCACCAGCGAACTGTTGTCGGTGAAAGAGCATATCTGTGTTTATGAAGGTGATATTTATCTTTACGACCAGAAAAAAGGCTGTTTTGACATTTATAACGAACAGCAGATAAAATTGCAGTTAATGAAGCTGCTCGAGAAAAAAGAGAGGCTTCGTATTTGGGCATCTGACATTAATAATGCCTATAAGCTAATTCCTCTTAATCCGGATTTACAGCAAGATTTATCACCTAGGGTGAATATGCCGTTGGTAAATTGTCGCAATGGTGTCTTGGATGTCGAGAGTATGGAATTATTAAAGCATAGTCCTCAGTATGGATTTACTTCATGCATTGAGTCAAATTTTAATTTGAATGCTGACGGTAAGGTTACAAGACAATTTATACAAGATTTGACTCAAGGCGATAAGGAATTAAAAACCCTCTTGCAGGAGGTTCTGGGATATGCATTTTCAAGTTATGTGCATGCCAAAAAAGCGTTCATTTTTTATGGTGTAGCTCATTCTGGGAAATCTGTCTTATTAAGCGTAATAGAACGGATTGTGGGAAGTAGCAATGTGAGCCATGTCAATTTACAGAATTTATCAGAACCATGTTATGCAGCAAGGTTAAATAATTCTAAACTGAATATCGCACCTGATTTACCACAGCTACCGATAAAGGACATAGGGACTTTTAAAAGCCTTGTTTCAAGTTTGGATAAAATTGAAAGCAAAGAATTATACAAAAACCCAAAGTCACAGCGGTGTTATTGCAGAATGCTCTTCGGAGCTAATCAATTTGTTCCTTTGGATAAGCTGGATGCAAATAATGCTGAAGCATTTTTTGAACGCTTGATTATTATTCCATTCTTATATGCAAGGCCTGAGACAGAACGTGACCCCAATCTTGTTGAAAAACTTTGGGCGGAACGTGACTATATATTTACTTGGGCTATGAAAGGATTAAAGCGCCTCATTCAAAATAATTTTATATTTACTTCGTCCGAAGCATCAGTAAAGGTTTTAGCGCAATACAAAACGCAGTATTGTCCGGAACAGGTTTTCTTTTCGCAGTATCTTGTTTTGGATAAGGATGGCGTTATATCCAGAGAAAAGGTTCAAGAGCTGTATGAGTGTTTTTCTGATGAACACGGACAGCATACTAACAGACAGGCCATGAAATCATTTATCAGTAATAATTATCCGCAAGTGAAACAAAAACGTAAACGTATAAATGGCAGCCGTAATCCGCTTACGGTTTATGTAGGCTTGAATTTTTCGAAATAATAGGGCTGTGTCGATGTGCTGAAAGTTTTTCTGAATTTTATTATGCTAATGATATCAATTTCATTGATAATTTCTAGAGATTTTTCGGCACATCGGCACAGTATAACAGCTTGTAATAATTCTGCATATATATGATAAATGTTCTTAGGAATGAATATTTTGATATAGGAAGGAGTGGTGATATGAGGAAAGAAAAAAGAGTAGTGCATAACGGGAATACATTCATATTAAGAAATGTTGTTCCTGATATGACTTACAGTAAGCGTAAGCTTATCATTCAGGAAATGGCAAATGAGCTTGCAAGTATATTCATGCGCGGAAGATAAATAATTTAATTTTACAGTTGAAGGGAGGTGAATACCATGCCGGAGAGCGCAGTTTATGCAAGACAGTCTATTGATAAGAAGGACAGTATATCAATAGACACGCAGATAGAACTATGTAAATCAGTGGCGGCAAATGATAGTATAAGGGTATATTCTGACAAAGGATATACAGGAAGCAATACAAATCGTCCTGCATTCCAGCAGCTTATGAAGGACATTCGTTTGGGGAATATTAACAAGGTATATGTTTATAAGCTTGACCGTATCAGTCGTTCCTTGGTTGATTTCATGAAGATGATGGAAGTATTTACCCAATTTGGATGTGAATTTGCATCATATTCTGAGTCGTTTGATACATCTACACCTATCGGTAGAGCAATGCTGCAAATGTGCATGGTATTTGCCGAACTTGAACGTGAGAATACAATTCAGAGAGTAAAGGATGCATACATGTCACGTTCAAAGGAAGGTTTCTATATGGGTGGACGTGTGCCGTATGGGTTCAGATTAGAAAAAACTACAATTAAGGGCAAATCAAGTTCAAAGTATGTGGAAGTACCGGAGGAAGCCAAACAGCTTCGTATGATTTTCGAACGATATTCACATCCTGATATGTCACTTAATGGTGTTGTAAAGTATCTTTTAGAGAATGATATAAAACATCTTAGGGGTTCAAAATGGCAGACATCTAAACTTAGTGATATTATAAAAAATCCGTGTTATGTAAAGGCTGATGCACAAGTATATAGGTTTTTTGAACGGTACGGTACAACTATCGAAAATGATATTGAAGAGTTTGACGGTAAAAGAGCTGCTTATATGTACGGAAGGAGAAAGCACGGACGCAAATTTTCTAATATTGATAATCATACACTTGTGCTGGCGCAGCATGAAGGCATTATTGACACAGATGTGTGGCTTAAGTGTCAGGCAAAATTGGCTCGAAATAAGCAAATAAAACGTACCGGCACAGGTCGGAACAGTTGGCTTGCCGGTAAAGTGCATTGTGGAAAATGTGGTAACAGCATGAAAATTGTAAAGTCAAACACTAAAGCAGGACGATATTTCAATTGCACAGGACGAAGCGAACTACATATATGCGAGGGACACAATTGCACAATATATGCAAATGATATAGAGAGTATTGTGTCAGACGAAATAAGTGAAAAACTGAGTCAGTACGAATTTAAAAGCAACACTAAATCAGATATAAATAGAAAAGAAATAAATCTTTTAAATGTCCAACTGCATGAAACAGAAACTGAAATAGAACAGCTACTTGATAAGATTTCGTCCGCAAATGATGTTTTGGTGGAATACATAAATAAAAAAATATTAGAGCTTGACAAACAGAAAGGTAAAATAGAGCAACAGATAATGTCAAAGCAATTGGCAGAGAATAGTACAGATATTCTTGAACTTACAAAAATTTGGAATGAACCTAATTTTGATAATAAGAAACTTATTGCAGGTATGCTGATTGAAGATGTACGTATTACTGATAATAACATAGAGATTTTATGGAAGATATAAATATATTAATGCGATAGTATAAAAGTTATGAATAAGAAAGAATACATAAGCATAAAAAAGCCATGGGAGAAACTCAGTTAAATGGGTTTCTCTCTTTTTGCTTGGACATTTGTTAAATAAAGATATTGAATGGAGGTATTAAAACGAATTTTTATTGAAGAACTATTTTATTGTAATATTAATTCTAATGATACAAGATTTATTAAGAGATTTTTTCAAGGTTTGTGTAAACTACAAACGGTGCAAAATGAGACTTCTTCAAGTTTTGTGTAAAGTCAAAATGGTGCAGAAAATTTAAATATTTGAGTGGACGGAATT
>CALXQE010000009.1 GCA_944390495.1 uncultured Clostridia bacterium | reverse complement strand
TATTTGACAATCTATATAACAGCACAACCATATCTTTTTGTGTGAGTTTAGTATCCGTAAAAGACCAGTATAATAAATCACATGGTAATAGAATTCCATCAATACGTGATTTAAGCAACAACGTCATGTATTCCCTTGAGTTCTTATCAAACTTTCCACTATCTGTTTCAAAATCCGTTAAACAGGCTTCAATCATTGATACAGCTTCGTTAAGTGTTATGTAATCTGAACCTCTAAATTCATATCTATCTGGTTTTATCTCATAAGCTTGCATTGCATCAAGATAAACAATTGTTTTACACAATCCATTATATCTGTCCATTTCTTTTGCTTTCTCTACTTCTTCTTTGTCGCCAGATGAATAATATGGGTATGGATTAATATAGTCATCAACCACCGGTACATATGGCACTATAGATATCATTTCATCTAATGTATCTTCACTCATACCAACGCATTTAAGAAAAGATTCAAGAAATTCATTCCTTGTTACATAATCATTTGAAACATCTGAAATAATACCAATCTCTCTGCATTGTTCAACTTTTTTGGTTATTCCAATTCTGTTTATAGGGAAAATCAAACTTACAAGATTAATACATAGTACTATTGATAAAATGCATAACATTATAATTAAAAATTTTTTCTTCATAATATCACCACTAATTATTATTACCACGGCAAATATTGTACTCTCATTGGTGATTCTTTGTCATATTCATATCTTAATGCATTTTCTGTAAACCACCAATTTGAAGCATCTGCATAAGTATCGTCATCTCTGATATGATTGATACCTATTGTATCATATTCTTCTTGGCTATAATATTCTCCCGTTTCAATATTTCTTCCATTCATTCCATCTCTTTTTCTATTCCCTTTCATGCTTCTTAAAGAATGTATTAATTCATGTCCTAATGAGATATGCACCGGTGAAGAAATGTTTTTGGATTTTGCAGGTATTTCATCTAATTCATTCAAATCAACAAAAACTGTTGTATCACTTCCAACTCCGTATTGAGATGCTGCATTTTCATCAGTTATATCCGTACGATTTGAATTACCACTTTTAATTGTACAAGTTCTCTCACTATTTATCAGTTGACTAATTAAATCTGTACCAACTGGTTTCAATGATGTATCATCATTATATGATACTATTTTTAAATAACCATTAGAGTCTATTCCTAACTCATCTCTGGTTAGGTATGACAGTTGTTCCAAAATCGCAACTTGATTTTCTGGAATATATTTTAAATCCACTCGGGTCAACAAACATAATCGGGTTATTTCCTGCATAAGCATACCAATTTAGCCCGTCTTTTATCGGGTCTTCGGTGATAAATCTTCTAATGCTACTGTCATAATATCTTGCCCTTAGATATGTCATACCGCTTTCTGTATCATAATATTGTCCATAGTAAAGTAACGCAAAGGGTTATCTGCTCCCCAACTTTGTGTTCCTTGGTTTCGTATATTTCCCCAGGCATCATATGTATAGTCTGCTATTCTATTGCTTATACTCGAATATGCTGCAAGCACATCGCCATGATTGTCTTTAAACAAATACCCCACTGTTTTGTATTTAGTTTTACTATTTATTTGACACAAATTCTATTTGTTCAACACTATTTCCATTTATATGATATTTATATATTGAATACTCATATTCTCCAATACTATTACTTGTATAAATTTCATAAAATATGTTATCCTTATATATACAAAAATTTTGTACATTCTCCGCAATCTTTTTTTCATTGTTGCCGTTCAAATCAGATACATACAAGTTATTTTTCCATTCCCCATCTTCTAATTTACCTACATAATAAAGCCTGTCATTATATATTTCAAACATTTTCGGATATGATTTTTCATTTCCAATCAAGGATATTTTATTATCAGAATATGCAAACAATTTATTAGTTGAAATTTCTAAAGACGGTTTACCGTATAAAAAATATAATTTATTATCTAATTTTACTAATTGTGAAACAATTCCTGACGCACTATTATTTATATACTCCTTTATTGTCTCGTCATCTGACAATTCATCATAACCAATTACCAGTTCAGGTGTACCATTTATAGTATTCTTATATATACCACCATCTTCACCGCAATAATATAGCATTTCTCCGTCTAAATATGTACTGTACATTGGCTTATTTTCCAAAACATTAACTTCATCAGATATAACAGCTGTTTCACCTCTTTGATTGATATAAATCTGATTATTAATAGGAAACATGTATTGATACATTAAATCCATTCCTGTTCCTATCATCGGCATTGAACCCATTTTTACTATATCTTTAATTTCAGTACCGTATCGCATTATGTCAAATTCCTGCCAATTAGAATTTTTTAAATAGTATAAATTGTCTTCTGCAACGCATAGTTTTGACTTACTTTGTACATTGTCAATAACATTTCTTTCTTTTGTTACCAAATTAAATTCTATTAGGTCATACGTCATTTGATTTGTTTGACTATTATTTATTGTGTAATAATATATATTGTCACCATTTGATGCAAAAGACATATTTATTGTTGCATTTTGCATTTCAATATTGTTATCAATTGTTTTGCTCTCACTTAAATTGCAACCACATATACTTAGCATAATTACAAATAACAATAAAATTTTCATTTTAATCACCTTCTATCTTATATCTACATTAATTGCTATTCTTCCATTTCCACGAAATGTATTAGGCGTAATTAATCTTTTATTATTTCCTAACCATGTATTAAGTAACTTATTTGCTTGCGTTTCATTTATATCTAATGGGTCTGATACGTAATATATACTATTTGCATCAATTTCTTTAACAGCATCATTAAAAACTTTTTTTAGCTCATCATATGTAACACCTTCAATTTCATTGGGAATCAAAAAACTGGTTGCATATTCACGTTTAATACCAAAATACCTTATTACATTGAACAAAGATGATACTTCTTGTAAGCTTGAACCATCTTGACCATAAATAATCTCTGAAATTAATTGATTTAATCCATTATTATTTTTGACTATGTCTAAATCCATTATTTTCTCCTTTATACTTTCAGCACCTGCCGTAACGCTAATGTCTCCTGTGTTAGCATAATCCACTTTCATTTGAATTAAATCCATTAATAATCTACAAAATTCCAACTCATCACTCGCTTCTGGAGCCAATCCACTCGGGTCAACAAACATAACAGGGTTATTTCCTGCATAAGCATACCAATTTAGTCCATCTTTTATCGGGTCTTCCGTGATAAATCTTCTAATGCTACTGTCATAATATCTTGCCCTTAGATATGTCATACTGCTTTCTGTATCATAATACTGTCCATGTGGGCGTAAAGGGTTATCTTCTCCCCAACTTTGTGTTCCTTGGTTTCGTATATTTCCCCACGCATCGTATGTATAGTTTGCTATTGCTACTATGAGACAATTATTTTTCTTTAGGCAACAATCTCACATCAAAATTTTTATATTTAAGATTAAAAAGTCCATCAAGGTCATATATTGAACCACTACTAATAAGATATGTTATACTACCAACCAACCAAATAATACTCCCTATCTTATTACCGAATATATTTATCCACACCAATAATAAAAGTATCACTAAAAATGATAAAAAAGAAATAGTCCCTCTAAATATCATTTTTCTTTTTTTGGAAATATTAGTTTCATCAGCAATTTTTTTTATATCTTTTTTTACGTAAAAATTACATTTTGATAAAAAAATCAATGTGGCAATTACTATAATTATATTTTTCATAAAAGTCCTCCTATTATTGTGTGTAATTAAAATTCCATGATTATATAATAGCCTTGTGCTAAATAATATGCTATCGATGCAGCCGTGCCAAGTCCACAGTTAATTGATATACCAAATTCATCCCATGAAATATTATAAGCCCCTGCTCCTATTGATATTGATGGAGAATAATTATTTGCTGTAAAATCATATATGGTATTATAGTCTTCGCTCTCATAATACGATAAACTGGCACCAACTCCAATTCCAATCCCTACACCTCCACCGAGTATAATGGCTTTATTGCCACTATCATCAGTAATCAATCCTCCACTTACATTTCCATAAGTTAACAATCCTATTGAAATGTTAATTGATAAATATTCTACTGATAGTCCACGTAAATCTATATATTTAATAGGATTATTTATGCAATAAGCATATAGATTATTATATTGTATCATACTGTTTGTTTTTTGAACTATACTATATGTTATTTTATTTTTTATATTGAGATTATGGTACATACTTGAATATGTATTAATAACTGATTTTGTATCTTGTTTTATATATTCTTTTCCAATATTTTTTCCGTTATAATCATAATAGATTTTAAGATTATTTACGATAGCATATGTATTATAATTACATTCATCTCCATATAACATATTTTTAACATTCCAATAAGAATCTTCTGATATGAACCTCCTAACACTACTGTCATAATATCTTGCCCTTAGATATGTCATACCGCTTTCTGTATCATAATACTGTCCATAGTAACGCAAAGGGTTATCCTCTCCCCAACTTTGTGTTCCTTGATTTTTTATGTTTCCCCATGCATCGTATGTATAGTCTGCTATTCTATTGCTTGTACTCGAATATGCTGCAAGCACATCGCCATGACTGTCTTTAAACAAATATCCCACTGTTCCGTTTTGTTTACGTGAAATA
>CALXQE010000008.1 GCA_944390495.1 uncultured Clostridia bacterium | reverse complement strand
TTAAGTTTTCTAAAGCCTCGCAGCTCTTATTACCTGCTCTTAAAAGCTTGTCTCAATTTTGACGACTTGACCATTATACACTACTATACCCCTTTTGTCAAGCACTTTTTTAATCTTTTTTCGACTTGTTTTGTTTTTATTTTTTGCACACTATATATTGTATTTATTCGAAAACTATACCACAATTTATTTCTGTTTCTTTCTATATTATTATATAGCAGAAACACAACCACAAATAATTTATTTGACATTTTTCGATTTCTGTTATATAATACCACCTGTCAAAATTTCATATATGGTTTAATTGGAAACGTACATTCTCCTATGAATGATTAACGAACAACACTTATATGCTGTTTGCTTATTTATTATATAGGAGGTTTTTTTATGCCAAAAACAAAATTTCAAGAAGTTATTTTTACACTTATCATGGTTGTAGTTATGGTCTACGTAATGATTTGCTACAACATTGCTTTAGAAATGGGAGGAATGAAAAACGAAATTTTCCTTGCCGCCTTTGGTGAACTAATTATCATGGGGCCAATCGCATTTATCCTTGACTTTTTTATTGTAGGAATATTAGCAAAGAAAATATCTTTCAAAATTGTTGATCCAACTAAAGAAAACCCATTTCATCTTATACTTGCAATTTCAGCAGTATCCGTTGCGTTTATGTGTCCGCTTATGAGTATGGCAGCAACTATACTATTTAAAAATGCCGGAACTGAATTTTTTGCAGTTTGGCTTGAAACAACAGCCAAAAATTTCCCAATGGCATTCTTTTGGCAAATAATATATGCCGGTCCATTTGTAAGATTTATATTCCGTCTTATATTTAGGAAAAATAATTAAGACTAAGCGTGCGGCTATTAGGCCGCACGCTTTTTAATTACATATCACCGTATTTTGATGCAAAACATAGTTCCTCTTCTATTCTAAGGAGCTGATTATATTTAGCCACTCTATCGGTACGGCATGGTGCACCGGTTTTTATTTGACCGCTGTTTACGGCAACGGCAATATCAGCGATTGTTGTATCTTCCGTTTCACCGCTCCTGTGCGAAATCACCGCTGTATAACCATTTTTATGAGCCATTTCCACCGCATCAAGCGACTCCGTCAAAGTACCAATTTGATTTACCTTAACGAGTATAGAGTTTCCCACACCTTCGCTAATTCCTTTTGCAAGACGTTTAGGATTTGTTACAAACAAGTCGTCACCTACCAACTGTACTTTATCTCCCAGTCTATCAGTAAGTTTCTTCCAACCTTCCCAATCATTTTCACCCAATCCATCTTCTATTGAAAAAATCGGATATTCTTTGCATAACTTTTCCCAGTGGTCAATAAGTTCATCACTATTCATCTTCTTTTTAGCTTTAGGAAGCATATATGTCCCATCTTCCTGAACCCATTCCGATGATGCGGCATCTATCGCAATTTTAAAATCCTCACCTGCCTTATAACCTGCACGCCCAATCGCAGTCATAATGGCATCAAGTGTTTTTTCATCACTTTCAAAATTCGGAGCAAAACCTCCTTCATCACCTACGGCAGTTGAACAATTTTGTTCTTTTAGCACTGATTTAAGCTCACTATAGACCTCACTGCACCATCTTAACCCCTGTCTAAACGACTTTGCTCCAAATGGCATTATCATAAATTCCTGTATATCAACATTATTATCAGCATGAGCACCGCCGTTTAAAATATTCATCATAGGTACAGGAAGCGTATGTGAATTTACACCGCCTATATATTGATACAGCGGCATACCCATACATTCAGCCGCCGCACGTGCAACAGCCAGCGACACTCCCAAAATAGCATTAGCTCCCAATTTAGATTTATTTTCTGTACCGTCCATATCACACATTTTAAGGTCTATTGATCTCTGATCAAGTACATTCATACCTATAAGCACATCAGCAATTTTTTCATTAACATTGTCAACTGCATTTTTAACACCTTTGCCACCATATCGTTTTTTATCACCGTCACGCAGTTCAACTGCCTCGTATATACCTGTCGATGCACCTGACGGTACAATAGCTCGTCCACTGCCGCATCCTGTCACAACCTCAACCTCAACTGTCGGATTACCTCTTGAATCCATAACTTCTCTTGCAAAAACGTCTGTAATTTCGATGTACTGTTTCATTCGCTTTCCTCCTTACGCTTTTGTATTATTATTTACAAATTCTTCTATATATATACAACAGGAAAGTAAATACATTGACTAATTTATTTATTATGGTATAATGTTGGTGTACACAGGATTATACCAAGGAGATTAGTTATGTTTAAGATTACAAAAGATACAACATTTTCATTCCCTCCAATGACAAGTGCCATAAAACACGTATATGATATATTAATGCGTGACTTTAAAAAGGTATTTGGTGAGGAATTCATAGAGGGAAACAACATTAAAATAACATCAAATTGTCATGAACTTAAAGAAGAACAATTCACAGTCACTGTAACAGATGACAATGTAGATGTACGATGTGCCGATGAGCTTGGTGTTATATATGCGGTATTATACATAAGCCGTGAATTTTTAGGGGTTGACGACTTTTGGTTCTGGGCTGAAAAGGAACCTAACAAACGTAACATGATAATAATTCCTACCGGCTTCTACACCTCCCCCCCTGCCAAAGTACGTTATAGAGGCTGGTTTGTAAATGACGAGGTGTGCCTTATCGGTTGGAGTGATGAATATCCGCCGTCAAGACAAGTATGGGAAATTGTTTTTGAAACACTTTTAAGACTTGGCGGAAATATGGTTATACCCGGAACAGATTTACCAAGAGACGGTCATCATTTCGACATCGCTACTGAAATGGGACTGTATATTACCCATCACCACGCTGAGCCTTTAGGCAGTGAAATGTTCCTTCGTGCCTACCCCGATAAGGATGCAAGCTATGACAAATATCCAAAACTTTTCGAAAAGCTGTGGGAAGATTCAATAGAAAAGAATAAAGATAAAAAAATTGTATGGACATTAGGCTTCCGTGGTCAAGGAGATGCCCCATTTTGGCATAACGACCCCAAATACAATACACCACAAAGCCGAGCAGATGTTATAAGACGAGTTATAGACAAGCAATATGAAATGCTTTGCAATAAGGTAAAAAATCCTGTGTGTGCAGTATATCTGTACGGAGAAATAACAGAACTTTATGAGGGAGGTTATTTAAAACTTCCTGAAAACTTCATTAAAATATGGTCAGATAACGGTTACGGAAAAATGGTAGTACGCAGACAAGGTAACCACAATCCAAGAATACCGTCACTTCCAAAAAACGAAGGCGGTAAACACGGGCTTTACTACCATATCACATTCCACGATCTTCAAGCTTCAAGTCACCTAACATTACTGGCGAATCCGCCTGAAATGGTAAACGATGAACTTGATAAGGCATTTGACGCCCATGCCGATGAATATTTGCTGCTAAATTGCGGAAATATCCGTCCCCACGTTTATATGCTTTCCCTTGTGGCAAAAAAGTGGAATACAGGTAAAGTTGATATAAATTCATTCAAAAAGGACTTTGCCACACGTTATTTTGGTGATAGTGATATAATCGAATGTTATAATGACTATTTTAACGCCTGTATAAAATACGGTAAAAATGATGACGACAGAGCAGGTGACGAAATATATTACCACACTGCAAGACGTATATGCGTTGACTGGTCAAAAGGCATGGACACATCAAATGCACTGTACTGGGCAACCGGTGAAATTCCATTTGATAAGCAGGTTAAATTCTTTAAAGACAAATGCGAACAAGCGATTAAAGATTTTACACGTCTTGTAGAAAAATGCGAAGAAATGAGAAAGTACGTATCAAACACCGTATTTTACGACGACAATATTGTATTTCAGGCAAAACTTCACTTAAGCGGTGCAAAAGGACTTTACGAACTTTGCCGAGCATACGAATATCTTGATGATAAACCACGTTGTTTTACAATTTTGTCAAAGTCCATGGAAGAATTTAATGAAGGTGTAAAGTTATTGGAAAACGGTGAGCATGGCAAATGGAAAAACTTCTATTCCTGCGATTATCTTACAAATGTTCGTATAACGGTATATGCAGTTGATTCAATGAGAAGACACATTCGTATGATTTCAGATGGACCGGATTTTTTCCGTTGGTATAAAAATCACTGTATCCCAGAAACAGAACGTCAGATATACCTCGAAAATACCCAAAGGAAAACACTGTCAGACGACGAACTCACCGAAGAGCTTAATAAACAGCTTTGGTAGTTTTCCGGAAAGGAACATATTATGAAAAAGATTATAGCTACATTACTTACAGCCGCAATATCATTAAGTGCTGTATCGGCATTTGCGTCAGGTGCTATCCCCGACCATAACGGTACAAGTATGGATGGAATTGAAATAGGAACAATGGCACTTAACTCAGCCGTAAAATCATATTCAGATATTTTTGAAAGAGCAGGCGACCAATATGGTGTTGACCCAAATTTACTTGCCGCTATCTGCATGCAGGAATCATCAGGACGTAATTTAAGTTATCGTGAAGACGGCAGCGAATATCCGGCATGGGGAATAATGCAGATTGAGTATACACTTGAAAAATCCTTTGCCGACTTTGGAGAAAAAACTACCGGTGTACGCTGGACTCTTCAGGATAGACTTGATCCGGAAAAAGCAGTACCATTTGCTGCATATCTTATTTCACAAGCACTTGTACACTACGACTGTGACTATATGAAAATGATTCAGTCATATAACTTCGGTCAAACTGTCCTTGACAGAATTATAGCTGCCAAAGGTGATGACTGGCTAAGCGAACGTGCAAATGCAGCTAAGTATGCCACAAACTGGCCATACGAAAAGTACGGCGATGCACAATACATCGAACACGTTTTAAGATACTATCATAATGACATTGAATATATAGGTGCAAAGGTACGAATTAACGGAGAACTTCTTGCATTCGATGACCAGTATCCTATCCTTGAAACAATTAATGGTAATACTTATACACTGATACCGATAAGAGGTGTAAGTGAAGCACTTGATGCAAAAGTTTCATGGGACGGCGATAACCAGACAGTCGAAATAGAAAAAGACGGCAAAGAAATGACGCTTTATATAGACAGCCATACCGCTTTAATAGACGGACAAGCAGTAGAACTTGAAATGCCTGCCCATATAACAAACAACAGAACAATGGTACCTTTACGTTTTGTAATGGAAGCATTTGATCTTGAAGTTGATTGGGATGGAGATACAAGAACTGTTCAGATAACAAAATAAACTAAAAAATGCAGCCTTTTAGGCTGCATTTTTTATGCATGCGGAATATTTGTAAATTCGGAAATTTCTCTGCTTATTGTACAAAGATCATTGACGCTTAAATCATGTACATTATCATGACCTGTAATTCTCGCAAATGTTTTAAGTTCTTCCAATGAACAATTAAGATAATTTGCAACACGTTTTGCAGCAGCATCAATTTTAAGTCTTTTTCTAAGTTCTACATCTTGTGTTGCAACACCTACCGGACATGTACCCATTCCGCAAATTCTGTACTGCTGGCAAGCAGCTGCAACCATAGCAGCAGATGCAACAGCTATTGCGTCTGCTCCCATAGCCAATGCTTTTGCAAAATCTGATGATACACGAAGTCCGCCTGTTATGACAAGGTCAATATCAGCTTTTACACTGTCAAGATATTTTCTTGCTCTGTAAAGAGCATAAATAGTTGGTACACTTGTCGAATCCCTTACAAGTGCAGGTGATGCTCCCGTTGCACCGCCTCGCCCGTCAATAGTAATAAAATCAGGCTCGGCAAATACACAATATTCCAAATCCTTTTCAATTTTACCGGCTGCAATTTTAATACCTATCGGTCTACCGTCACTGCGGCGTCGAAGTTCATCAACAAGTGCTTTTAAATCCTCACGTGTATTTATATCCTCAAATTTTGAAGGACTTATAACATCCTGTCCCATAGGTTTATTTCGTACCTTTGAAATTTCCTCCGTAACCTTCTCACCCGGTAAATGTCCGCCCATACCGGGTTTTGTGCCTTGACCTATCTTTATCTCTATTGCATCAACATTTTGAAGATTTTCATCAGTAACGCTGTACTTGTTAGGTACATACTCAAATATGTACCTTGCTGCTGCCTCCATTTCCTCCGGTAAAATACCGCCTTCACCGCTGCACATTGCACTGCCTGCCATAGCACTTCCCTTTGCCAAAGCAATTTTAGTTTCTTTGGATAACGCACCGAATGACATATGTGATATGTAAACCGGATTTTGCAGAAACATCGGTCTTTTCGCATTTTTACCGATTACAGTTGATACCGCAACAGGTGCAAATTCATCAAGGGGAGGTGGATTAAGCTGTGCACCCAAAATCAAAATATCGTCCCAGTTTGGCATCTTCATCTGTGTACCCATTGCCTGTATTATTGGTTTTCCACTGACAGCCATTTCCTGTATTTCTTTCATATAACGATATGTACTGTTTGTATTTCTTGTTTCCTTTGGGTAAGAAAGATCTGATATATTTTCTGTATCTGATACAGTATCCATAGCCTTAGTCTCATCTTTTTCTTCCATAATTTCAAATTTATCCGGAGATTGTTTGCACATAGGACATTCTGTAAGGTCTCTAAAAGGTTTACCCTCTTTTTCCTCATCATATACATAACCGCACACACTGCATTTGTACTTTGCCATAATCTTATTCACTCCTTTTCATATATATTCTGTTATTTTGATTATACCATATATATATACAAAATCAATCCTTATTTCGTATATTTTCAGCAAATTTAATGAGAAAAATATACTAAAAAACATTGACATATACATTTTTTTGTTTTATAATACCGATATAGTATGGAAAGAGGTATAGAATTATGAAACAGGTTATATTTTCAAACTTGAATAACCTCCTACTCCTAAGCTGAATCGACAATGTGGTCTTCAGTTTTGTTTTTCTGTACTAAAATAGTATTGAAACTACGCTGGGTCACATTGTGACTCAGCTTTTTTAATAAATTAAATTTAGGCGTTATTTGCCGGAAAGGCTGTGATTATTATGAATTATCAAAAATATCAAAAAATGTATCATAAGGTTCCGCTTGAGACAAGAGATTGGCCAAACAACGAAATTACAAAAGCACCTATATGGTGCAGCGTTGATTTGCGTGACGGAAATCAGGCACTTTACTCTCCAATGACAATAGATGAGAAAATTGAATTTTTTAAATTTCTTGTAAAGCTTGGCTTTAAAGAAATAGAAGTTGGATTTCCTGCCGCTTCACATACTGAATTTGATTTTGTTCGTCGTCTTATTGATGAAAACTTAATTCCAGATGATGTATCAATACAGGTACTTACTCAAGCAAGAGAACACATTATAAAGAAAACAGTTGAAGCACTAAAAGGTGCAAAAAATGCAATTATACACCTTTATAACTCTACATCAACACTTCAGCGTGAAGTTGTATTCAACAAAAATATGGAAGAAATCAAACAGCTTGCCGTTGACGGTGCAAAGCTTGTAAAGAGCCTTGTTGACGGTCAGCTTGACGGTAATATCCGCTACGAATATTCACCGGAGAGCTTTACATGTACAGAAATGGACTATGCCGCTGAAGTAACAAATGCCGTACTTGATGTACTTAAGCCATCAGCAGAAAATAAAGTTATAGTAAATCTTCCGTCAACAATAGAAGTTGCGACGGTTAATGTATATGCAGACCAAATTGAGTACATGTGCAAGCACCTTAATAATCGTGAAAATCTTGTAATAAGTGTTCACGCACATAATGACAGAGGTACAGGAGTAGCGTCAAGCGAAATGGCACTTCTTGCCGGTGCAGACAGAATAGAAGGTACACTTTTCGGAAACGGTGAAAGAACAGGAAATGCTGATATTATTACTGTTGCACTTAATATGTTCTGTCAAGGTATTGATCCACAGCTTAATATTGATAATATTGACGAAATAATCGAAGTGTATGAAAAGTATAACAGATTACCAATACATCCAAGACACCCTTATGCAGGTGAAATGGCATACGTTGCATTTTCAGGTTCACATCAAGATGCAATCAAGAAAAGTATGGATAAATTCGGTTCAAGCCCGAAAAATAAATGGGCAAATCCATACCTTACAATCGACCCTACGGACATCGGCAGAAAATACGAGCCAATTCTTATTAACAGCCAGTCCGGAAAAGGCGGCGTAAGCTACATTATGGAAAATAAATATGGCTATACATTACCAAAGCCAATGCTTGTTGAATTTGCCGCACTTATTAATGATATGTCTGACGAAAAACAAACTGTTCTTACAAACCATGAAATTCATCAGGCATTTAAAGATACGTATGTAAATGTATCATCACCTATAAAGACAAAATTCTACCGTTCTTCAGATGAGAATGAGCAGACTGTACTTTCAGCTACTATTGAACACGACGGGAAAGTTTCATCTATTGAAGGTAAAGGTAACGGTCCTCTTGATGCACTTTGTAACGGTTTAAGACAGTATCTTGGTACAGATTTTGAAATTTCAAACTATACTGAGCATGCCCTTGAACGTTCATCAGATTCAAGAGCGGCAACTTACATTGCAATTACTGACCATGTACATACATATTGGGGTGCAGGAGTTGACGCAAACATAAACACCGCCTCAATTTATGCACTTGTATCAGCAGTAAACAGAATGATTGAACATCAGAAATAATTTAAAAGGCAAGTCATTTTAAATGACTTGCCTTTTTTTATATAATCTACATTATTATTTTATAATTTATCTAAAAATTCAGGATTATCTGTTCTACCCAACAAATAATCAATTGATACATTAAAATAATCTGCAAGTAAAATTAACTCTTTGTATCCCGCTTCTCGTTCACCATTTTCATATCTCGAAATAGTATTTTGATTCATATTTAAATCCATTGCTAATTTTAATTGAGTTATATTTCGCTTTTTTCTCAATTCTTTCAATCTCACAACAATCACCCTCTTGACATGATTATACCAACATGGTATAATCATAATATCCCAATATGGTATATTGAATTAAAAGGAGTGTTTTTAATGAAAAAAAGAATTTGTATGATCTTATCAATCTTATTTACCGTATCTTGTTTATCTGTATATGCCAATCAGGATATTAAAGTTTTTGTTGACAACAAACAAGTTACATTTGATGTTTTGCCGCAGCTTATCGGTGGCAGAACAATGGTTCCGTTGCGTGCAATTTTCGAAGCGTTGGGTGCGACGGTCGAATGGGATGAATCAAATCAAACGATAACGGCATATAATGAAGCATATATTGTAAAAAGTACAGTAGGCAGTAATGAAATGTATGTAAATAACTCAAAATTAACCATTGACGTTCCACCTATGATTGTTGATAATAGAACGTTGGTACCAGCAAGATTTATTGCTGAAGCATTTGGATGTGACGTTGAGTGGAATGCCGACGACTTAGCTGTAATTATTACCAGTAAACCAATAGATTATGGTAGCTTAGAACAGGAGAATTCTACACCATCATCGTCAAATCCTACAGAAGAACCACCTATTCAAACTGCAAATGGAACTCGACTGAATCCATATTATGATTTTGACAATGCACCAATGCAATATCAAGAATGGTCATTTGAGCCTGTTAAAACAGTATCTGTAACATGTACAAATATGATAAGAGGCAATGCAGCAAACATTTTAGCTAATAGTGAAAATATGTTCAATGACAAACCAAGTTTAAATGAAGAATGGTGTTTTCTTGAGTTTGATTTAAAATATATATCCTCGACAGGCGGATCTGATGATCTATTAGAAGGTTCTGATATTATTTATAAAGATACGTTTTTCGATTTAAATGGCAGTGCTATCGCTGTGAAAGATATGGCAACTTTAGGAGATATCTATGAAGGATATGGTGTGTTTGATACAGAGGTATATCCAGGAGGAAAATGTCATATTGTTATAGGAATTTTGATTAATAAAAACATAGGTGATATCTTGTTGCGTGTTCCTAACAAATCTCTGAATACTAATACATGGATTTACTGCAATAAATAAATTATTAGTTGCACAGTGATTTTTTATTCAATTGTCATACTTTATATTACTCAATTAAAAAGAAGCTGTATTCTATATAAGAATAACGGCTTCTTTTATATTTTAATCTATTCAATATTTTTATACAATAACGACAACAGCACTGTAATTATCATTTCTTTCAATCTCGTTTTTGTGAAGAATTTCAAGCATACTTTGAAGCCACTGTTTCGGAGAAACCGACTTTTTTCTTGTTGATTCTATGTCACTTTCATTTACAAATTCCCAAAAGCCGTCACTGCAAAGTAAAAATGAATCATTACTTTTAAGTTTTTGTACATCTGAAATATCCGGATCAAAATATTCTATACTATTCATGCATTTAAGCAGTCTATTTTGATTGGGGCTTTTTCTAATTTCATCATAAGTAATCATACCCCTTTGAAACTCGGAAAATGCTACACTATGGTCATCAGTTATGCGTATTATTTCAGAATTTGAAATGTAATAAAGTCGACTGTCACCACAGCTTGCCCAAACAGCCTCCTTACCGTTAGTTACCAAAGCAACAATCGTAGTAGACATATTAAATTTGTTTTCATCACGTTCGCGTTCTATACCAAGCAATTTGACAGCACTTTCAAGATACGAATATAGCGAATCAGCTGATAATTTAGGATTTTGTTTAAATGAATTACATACTTCTTCTGCGACAAGTTGTGATGCCACTTCACCGCAGCACTGACCTCCTAATCCGTCGCAGACTACAAAACACCACAAATTACCTACATTTGCATAACTTACTGAATCTTCGTTATTTTTTCTTCCGCCCCTGTTAGTAATAGATACCGCTCTCATAAAATTATCATCCTCAATTTATTCGTTATCGTTAATATCAGTTGTTTTACTTAATTCGTTTATAGTTTCCTGCATCATAATCTGAGTTTCAAGTGCTTCATCATAGAGTTTTTTGTATTTTGAATTAAATGTGAGCATAACAATAACAGTCACACACTGCACCACAACAATACATGCAAGTATTACAGAAATATATAATAATCTGCTGTGTTTGGTCTTTTCCAAAATACTTTCATCACGCATTTTCTTATATTCCATCTATGTCACCTCAAATTATTTCTATGCCGTCAAAGCATTCTAAAGCCTCACCTTTAAGCAATTCAAAATTTTCCTTTGTATTAGCGGCAATTATACTTATAACGGAATTAAAACTAAGTTCTTGATCCATAGAGGAAATATATCCGCCGGCCTCTGTAATAAAAAGAGATGCCGCCGCATAATCCCATGGATATAAACGTGCCTCAAAGAACATTTCAATTTTACCGGCGGCAAGGTTACAAAGTTCTATTGCCGCACTTCCGACACGTCTTATATCCTCGCACTGCATCATAATCCTTTCTGCCAATTTAAAACATGGTGGTGCATACTCTTTTTTATATACGCTCATTGCAATGCTTATAATTGAATGTTCCGTATCTCTGTCTGATACATGTATTTTTTCATCGTTCATATATGCACCATGTCCACGATGGGCATAAAACATTCTGTCAATATATGGATCATATACTACACCGTATAAAATACCGTCACTATCAGACAGTGCGATTGACACAGCACTCATGTTCATACCTCTTACAAAGTTAGCTGTGCCGTCAATGGGATCTACTATCCACACTTTATCTTTCCCACTGTTTGTAAAATCACTTTCTTCACCCATAAAATCTGCATCAGGGCAAATTTCACCCAGTCTTTGTCTTAAAAATTTCTCCACGGCTATATCAATATCGGAAACATAGTTTGCCGCACTACCCTTACTATGCACATTAAAATCATGTGCTTTCATCATCATCTGACCTGCTTCACGTGCCGCCTGTTTTATTTTTTCAATCATTTTACACACTCCGAAACCCAATGCTTATTATACTCTTCAAGAAATCTTGTAAATTTTCCGACACTGCTTTTATCAAATTTCACACCTAATTCTGTAATTTTCATAAATAGATCGGCGCTCATTTTATCTTCATACTCAACTTCAACTTCGTAATCGGTTTTATCAAAATAAGTAGTTTTATCAAGACAAAGCTCGCTGCCGTTTTTATTTAGCGTACGTCTTACAGTTACAGCACTTCCCATTCTGTAAAGCTCGGTTTTAAATCCTGAAATTTTTTCCGCTGTGTCTGCGTCAATTTTATCCGGTACACCGTCAATATCATATTGATTTTCCTCGCATATTTGAATAGGGCTGTCCGAATTTTTATGAAGCTTTACCTGAAGTTTTGCTGTGTCATCAATCACTCTCACCCGAACCATTATACGTTTTTCTCTAAGCAATCCATCTT
>CALXQE010000007.1 GCA_944390495.1 uncultured Clostridia bacterium | reverse complement strand
TCATATCGGCACAGATTCATTGTTAAGCAATTCGTGGAATAAATACAACAACTTCTACGAAAACAAAAGAATTATTACGATTCATTCTGTTTTTTGAAGCTTTTTGCTGTCTATTTTTTCTGGAATGACTCAGGTGCTATTTTTGTGTTCAAAATTGAACAAGCAGTGAACATTACAGACGAAATTAAAACATATTATAATGAGGAGAGGTGGTTTGAATGAGAAAGAAAAAAGAAGAAATACTTATTTCAAAAAATATATTCAAAGCAGAA
This sequence comes from uncultured Clostridia bacterium, assembly GCA_944390495.1. Classification (GTDB taxonomy): domain Bacteria; phylum Bacillota; class Clostridia; order UBA1381; family UBA1381; genus Hominilimicola. Next base: position 2,393 of record CALXQE010000007.1, on the reverse strand, counting down.
AATGTTGATATTCGGAAACATGATTTTAATAAAAAATACGAAAATTACATAAATTTTTGTGAAAACAAACTTTTATAGGAGGTAACTTGTGTTGAGAAATTTAACAGGTATATATGTAAGATTGTCTGATGAGGACAAAGACAAACGATGTGCATCAGACGAAAGCGAAAGTATTCAAAATCAAAAGTCAATGCTTATAAAATATTGTATTGAACAGGGATGGCAGATTCACAATATCTACTGTGATGAGGATTATAGCGGAGCTGACCGTAACAGACCTGGATTTAATCAATTACTGAAAGATTGTGAGGAAAGAAAGATTGATATTGTACTTTGTAAAACACAATCAAGATTTTCTCGTGATATGGAAGTTGTTGAAAAATACATACACGGAAAGTTTCTTGAGTGGAATATACGTTTTGTCAGCATTGTTGACCATGCTGATACAAGTGTTGCAGGCAACAAGAAGGCACGCCAGATAAACGGACTTATAAATGAGTGGTATTTAGAGGATTTATCGGATAACATAAGAAAAACACTACATCATAAAAAGATAAAGGGTGAATACTGCTGTCCGTATGCTCCGTATGGTTATAAGCTTGACCCTGAGGATAAGCATAAGTTTATTATTGATACTCCTGCTGCGGAAGTTGTGAAGAGTATTTTTGAAATGTATAAGCAGGGAATGGGCTACATTCGGATTGCAAAATGTCTTAACGAAAAGAAAATACCGCCTCCTGCAGTATATAAGGAAATGCAAGGGTTAAACTATCGTAATCCAAATGCTCAAAATGCATCATCCAGGCAATGGCGTGATAACACCATATACTACATACTTCGTCAGGAAGTTTATACCGGTGCAATAGTACAGGGAAAAACAAAAAATATTTCGTATAAAAATAAAAAACGTATCAAACTGCCAAAGAGTGAATGGATAGTTGTTCCCAATATGCACGAGCCGATTATTGATAGTGAGCTATGGAATACAGTACAAACACTTTTAAAAAGTCGAAATGGAAATGATAAGAAGTTTAAATCCGACAGTAAAGAAATCAATCCGTTAAGAGGAATTGTTCACTGCAAAGAATGTGGCTCAAGCATGTGGAGAATGAGTTATAGGTGTTCTGATAGGCGATATAAGTATTATCGCTGCCGAACTGTAAAAAACAGCAAAGGCATATGTGACAATGAGCATAGTATTAGGCAGATTGATTTAGAAAATTTTATTTTAAATGAACTGCAAAAATTATCAAACACTTATTTTGATGAAAAACAGATAATCCTACATAAAAAAGCAAACAATCAAATTTCAGCCAGGGAATGTGAGAAAAAACAGATAAAGAAGGAAATTGTTAAAATTCAGAATGACTCCATGCAGCTTTATAAGGACAAATTAAAGGGACTTGTAAATGATGAACAATTTAAACTCCTTAGCAATAATTTCAATAGCGAAATAATAAGGTATAACGAGCGGTTAGAATTGATTGAAAAAGATACTAGACAATTACTTTGGAAAAAACAGTCAAATTTAAGCCGTGAAGCAATTTTATCAAAATATAAAAATACAGAAAAACTAAGCTTTGAGCTTGTTCATGGGTTAATTGAAGGGGTATATGTAGGAAAAATAAATCCAGAAACAAACGAAAGAGAAATAGAAATACACTGGAATTTTTAAAGCATAATAGTGACGCCCCACATGGTGCACCAGATGGCGGAGCTGTAGGTATAAATGGTACCGAAGAAAAGGATATAAATCTTGCATTAGTTTTAAAATTAGAAGAAATTCTTGATGGAAAGGGATTTAATGTTGTACTTACAAGAACAGGCGACAGTGGAGTATATGATAACGATAAAAAAACAATACGTGAAATGAAAGTATCCGATATGAATAATCGGCTTAAAATCATAAAAGATAGTAACGCTGATTTATTTTTGAGCATTCATATGAATTCTTTCGAGAACAAAAGTGTAACTGGTTTAAATGTGTTTTATGATACAAATCATCCAGATATTAAAAAATTAGCGGAAGAAATACAAAATAATATGGGGAATGTCACAGGTGCGAAAATACACGCTGTAAAAACTGCTGATACAAAATTATTTTTAATGAAAAATTCACCAGTCCCATCTATACTTGTAGAATGTGGTTTTTTGTCAAATGAAGATGAGGAAAAAAAACTAAACGATGATGAATATCAGTCAAAAATAGCTTGGGCAATAGCGTATGCAATTGAGAATTATATAAAAGATTAAGTCTATTATTTGATGAATTAAAAGATCCATGAGTATTTTTCAAAGATTGTGTAAACCCTCATCATGGTGTAGAATAGAAGTATACCGTGAGGAGGGTTTTAATTATGCCAAGAAGAAAAAAACACCGGAAGAGATTGCTC
>CALXQE010000006.1 GCA_944390495.1 uncultured Clostridia bacterium | reverse complement strand
ATACCGCCGAGCCATAAATCGCCTCACCGTTTACTTTAAGCCATTTACCGATTTCAAGCAAAATATTTTTGTCCTCATCGGGAATGGTACCGTCTGCCTTCGGTCCGATATTCAAAAGCAGTCTGCCGTTTTTGCTTACAATATCTACTTGTACTTCTCCCGAAGTTATTTTTATAATTCTAATTATAACACAGCTTAATCCTGTTTTAAATGTATTTTTTTATCTAAAATTTGTACTTTCTCGACTTTTTACATTGAATATATCTCCGTAATATGGTATAATCATTTTATAGGGAGTGATATATCTATGGAGATAAACTATAACTTTGTTCATCTTAATGATTTATGCAATCTGTTAAATATAAAAATATCGCATATGTTCCACCGTACTCTTGATGAAAAATGGCATTTTGACAATCACTGCAACGATTACAACAGATTATATTATATACTCGACGGTCACGGATACTTGTATAACGAAAATGAGCGCGTTGACCTCGTTCCGAACAATATATACATTATTCCTGCATATTCGTCATACAACTACAGATGCGACGAATATATGGAACAGATTTTTGTTCACTTTAAGCTAAGTATTATCCCCAACAAGGATTTACTGGCTAAGCTGGACAGAATTATTACAATACCAAGTACAAAAGACAAAATGAAAGAAATTAAAAATACTTTTTATAAAGAGAATATAACTTCTACTGTGTTCTGCCAAAACTTCATCAGAGATATATCCTTTAAGCTTCTTGAGCCGTATGCAGAGGAAATAGACGATGACATAGAAACGTTTAAAAAATACAAGGATTTATACAGGTATATAGGAATAAATCTTTCCGCACAATTAAGCGTTGCCGAGGTTTGTAAACATCTTTGCTGTTCACAAACATATATAGGACGGCAATTTAAGGCTGATACGGGAAAAACAATTAAAGCATATATTCAAGACCTGCTTTTGGAAAAAATGAAGCAGCTTCTACAGGCAAATTATTCATTGCAAAAGATTTCTAATGAACTGAAATTCAATGATTTGTCATATTGCTCCAAATTTTTTACTAAGCAAATGGGCATAACGCCGAGAGAATATATGAAAAAGCACATTTTATAAAAAGATAAGCGGATTTAAACCTTAAAGTCTAAAATCCGCTTGTCTTTTTTATATTAGAGAGAGAAAAAACACATTATTACAATCCGATTTCTACGCTTTTGCTTTCACAAAGAGGCTTCATTTTTTCTACACTGTTCCACAAAAATACCTTGACTGTTTTACAGTCCTGATATTCGGAAAGGTCTGCCTCGTATCCGTCAATAATATTCATTTTAAGCATTGTTTCACTTCCATCATAACCTGCAATAATCAGTGTGCCTGTTTGTCTGCCGTTTACTGTTACTCTGTTTCCTTCAATAACTATTTCTGGAACGGGTGCGTTATCCTCTGTTGTAAATGTATAAACCTCTCCTGCTTTTGCATTTTTAATCGTATAAAGTCCGTCACTAAACTCTATATGCTCGTCGTTTAGCGTAAACGCTGTATTATCTTTGTCATATCCGATAACTATATCTCCGTCCTTTACAGGCGCAATACTAAATTCCTTCGCTTCATTTTCAGACCATTTTATTGAAACTTCCGAGCCGTCCTTTGCTTTTATGCCGCTGATTTCGCCCTTATCCCAAGCTTTTGGAAGCGCAGGAAGAATATAAATATCTCCTGTCTGCGACTGCATAAGAAGTTCCATAACTCCTGCGGCACTGCCGAAGTTTCCGTCAATTTGGAATGGGTCGTGGAAGTCAAACAGATTTGAGTATGTCTTTTTCGCAAGCTGATAGCGGAACAGTTCAAGAGCCTTGTCGCCTTCAAGTGTTCTTGCCCACAATAAGAACTTATTTGAGCATGACCAGCCCGTGGAATCATCTCCACGCTTTTGAAGCACAATTTTTGCTCCGTCAAGCAGTTCAGGTTCATTGCGGTTTATAAGCGTGCCGGGGTAGAGTCCCACAAGATGAGATATATGCCTGTGCGTGGGGTCGCCAAGATTTTTACCACTTGCGTCTGTGTTATAGTGTGTTTCCTGCGCCCATTCCTTAATCTGTCCGTCGTCACCAAGCTCTACGGGCATTTCAAGATGATTTCTGATTTCCTTCCACGCCACAACCTTATCCTCGTCGACGCCAAGTGTTTCCGCTGCGGCAATAGTATAGTCATACATTCCCGCCACAAGCTGAAGGTCATACTTTATACCTTCCTGAGTCGGTCCCTGCTCTGGTGAGCGCCCGGACCAAGTGGTATAATAATATCCGTCCGGATATTTCTCTGTATCGGTTGTGGTCTTTCGCTGATTTTTGTACAGATACTGCGTGTAGAAGTTTGCTGATTTACGCATTATCGGGTACAATTCCTTTTCAAGTAAATCCTTATCGCCGCTCGTCTGATACAAGTCCCACAAATTATACATAAGCCATGCGGTATTACCCGGTGACTGTATGCCTGTTCCGCCCGTTAGGTCGGTTGTACCCATAATAGCCTGTTTTGTGTGCATAATAAACACATCGTCTTTATCGTCTGCACTGTCTGTAAAGGTCATTGTACCGTTTTCAAACTTATATGACTTCGGTATAACCTTATAATAATTTTTCGCGGTAATTCTGCCTGCTGGAATTTGTGAGTTAAACCAATATATAAGTGATTTTCCGCTGTCGAGAAGATTTGCGCCGCCTGCAAACCAGTAGTTCATTTCCATATTGATATTTATGCAGTAGCACGAACCCCATATTTCCGCTGTGGACTGACACCATTTACCTTGCAGGTTTGCAGGCATAGTGTTTGAACGCGATGCTGAAATCATCATATATCTTGCATAATTGTAATGCAATTCCTCAAGATGCTTATTAAGATTATTATATTTTGTTTCATCATACGAAACAGTTGTTGTTCCGTCGGCATTTTTAGTTGTACTAATTACATTATCATAAGATTTACGCAACTCGTCTGTCGGTGTATCGCATATTTCTTCATTGTCGGTCAGACTAAATTTAACTGTGTTAAACTGCGTATGGTAATCAGATAAATGCTCCGCCTTTAAATCTGAATAGTTCATAGCCGCCGCGCCGTTAATTCTTTTTGCCGCCTTGTCAATCGCCGCTTGAACGCCCTGTGTACTCTTATATGGAGTCTTATCCATATTAACAGTGCCGTCAGATTTTAATTCAAATTGGTCTTTATCATAATCTGTTGCGGCAGCTACAAGAATTGTAACTCCTGTTGCACCTTTTACCTTAACCTGATTAAGACCGTCTGTTAATGTTCCGTCATCTGCTATAACCTTAATCTTTGTACAGTATTCCAAATCAGACTCCTGTTTCCAGCCTGCATTTCCGCCGCCTCTGTAAGGCTCGCTGTCTTTCAGTTTGCCGATAATAGTAATTTCTCCGTCTTTAACAGTTACATTACCGGGGTGCATTGATACAGGATTTACCATAAAGTTAAGTGCACCGTCTGTGTCCGCAGTATAACGAAATACAAGCGTTTCCTTTGGATATGACGCAAAATATTCTCTGTTGTATTTAACACCATCATACTCGTATTGAACGTGCGCCACCGCATCATCAAGGTTTAGGTCGCGGTAATAATTCTTAATTTGAGCGTTATTCGGTATATTATCGAAGTCAACAAATATATTGCCTACACTCATATATCCGTTAGTAGTTTCGCCCATATTGGGATTATCATAATTTGAAGCGACTTCATTCTGTACTCCGCGATAGCCTGCCGCCCAAAAGGTTTCCTCGTTAATCTGAATTTGGTCTTTGTGCGGCATTCCAAACAGCATACCGCCCATATAACCGTTTCCTATCGGCAATGCCTGACGTTCCCAATCAGCACCGTCGCGCGCATAAATACTCGCTCCGCTTGCGTATGCGCCTGTCTTGTACCAAAGCACATTATCGGCAGTCGGTTTTGGTGCATTTGCGTCTGTTTCGTATTTTATGCTGCTTGATAAGTCAACTATATTAGGGTCTACACCGCACGGTGCGCCTTTTGGAGAAAGAATACCTTTACCCATACCAAGTCCTGACTTTTCACCGGTTATCCAATCAGCAACAAGAGGAACGTTTTTGTAAACACCGTTTGATATATCATCTGTCTTTTTTGATATAAGGGTTCCGTTGTTATCAAAAATCTTTACTCTTATTTTTGCCGCTTTATTCAGCACGGCATCCTCGTCAAAATCAACGCTTTGGATATTATTCTGAACATTTTTTACCGTATAGTCTTTTTCATCCAAAACAACATTATCCTTATTTAGTGATTTAATATTAACCAACACACTTTCATATTCATTTTTTGAATTCAGCGCAATACCTGAAATTGCATTATCCTCAGAAAATGAAGCTCCTTTATTTAAAAGAATACCTTCTATTCCTATATCTCCGTCAGTGCTGTTTCTTATATATACATCAAGCATTCCTGATTTACCGTTTTCGGTTATTGTCGTCTTAACGGTAATTTTTCCCACAGCATTTCCGATTGTAAGTTTTCCGTCATTACTAATACTGCATCCGAGCGTATCGCCGTCTATTTCCCATGTCACCGCTTTTGACGGAAGAACCGCGCCTGTGCTTGCAATCGGAATTGCTGTATAGATATGTTCTGCGCCATCTCCTATTATAATTTCCTCATTGCCGTACACCTGCACGCTGTCTGCCTGAGCATTCCCCTCAACGTGAAGAGTCATGCTTTCGGACACATTCTCGCAAGATGCAGTTACGCTGTAATCTCCAGCAATAGCCGTGGAATAAATTGAGAGAAGTCCATCAGAATCTATGATTATCTTATCAGTATCCGCCTCTGTTCCATTGCTGTCAGTTACAGAATATGTAATATTTTTATTTTTAAGCTCTGCCGTTTCATTTGTAGATGTTACTTCACCTTTTGAATTATATGTAAGTCCATAATGTGCGCTTGAGAAATACTGAACAGTCGATGCGCTACCTTCTCCGGGTATGTATTGCGTGGTCATATTGTCCTCCGCACTGATTACAACCTTTGAGGTGTTAGCTGCTTTTACATTAAGGTTAGCAACAGCTATCGAATAACCCGAATTAGATACAATTCCTATATTGGTAAGTGATGTAATATTTTTAATGTAGTTGGTAAATTTGCTCTCAAATCTGTTTACCTTGCCGTTTGCGGGGTCAACCGTATAAATATCGCCTGTTTTATTGACCGTGTCGATAATTAAAGTATAATGCAGCCATTTGTCCTTATCTATGTTGGCATTACCCCCTCCAAGAGCGTTGAAGTAGTCTGTGCCTGTGCTGCCGGTTGAAATAACAGTACTCGCATTACCTTTGCTGTCACCTCTAAAGCCTATTACTCCGGCAACTGTCGTTCCCTGCATAAGTGCGATACCGCCCGTGTTTCCTCCACTTATGGTATTATCCGTTGTACCGTCTGCCTTTTTAGATGGAATCATCATATCAAAATCCACAATCATCTGCGCGACTGTCGGAAAATCAGCCGTTCTCGGCGCATCTGCCGCTGCTGCTCCGTCGAGAACTACATAATTTCCGATGGTGTCATCCTGTCCAAAGCGTGATTGTGCGCTGTCAGCAATAATCCAGCCGGCAAGTACGCTTTCGTCTGAAAAATCAATATTAACTCCTACTTCCGGCGCTTTCCATTCATTAGAAGTCTTTACAAGCTGTACCGTACCATAACCAACTTCACCATTATCACCATCTGCCGTTGCTTTTTCACCAAGAACAGCAATAGTTACTTTTCCTGTTTTTCCCTTTAACAATTCAGATACATCTATAGTAGTATCATCTTTAGGTTTTACTACTTTTGATGGGGTTGTACTATCAAGTTCAGTGCTAAGCTGTGGTCTGTTGTTCCATGTTACTTTTGTCCAATCATCGCCCATCGGTGTTTCACCATCTGCGATAGTAGTATTTACGTCTGCCAAAGCAACAAAAAGGTTAATATTACCCCAACGGTTTGATTGAGTCCAGCCGCCTGAAAACTTCAGTTCATATTTTGTTACCGAATCAGTATCGCTTCCCAAATCAAACCTGACAAAACCAACCTTAAGGTCTTTAGAGTTGCTGCCTCCGTGTATAGAAGCGTCATTATATGCTTCTACTATACCGTGTTCTGTGCCGCCGACACGAAACTGATTCAGACTTTTCCCCTGGTCTGAACTATATCCTCCTATACCGTTCATTGCTTCTGATGATAATGTTGTTTCGTGTGTTTCCGCTGCATATACCGATATATTAGTCGGCAAGCACATCATCAGAATACAAATAGATAAAAATACATTTAATACTTTTTTCATTTTGATCTTCCTTTCCTTAATATATTTTAAGCTACTTCAATTATAACTTATTTGAGGCTAAAATGAAATGTATTTTTTTATCCAAAAGTTGTACTTTTTCGACTTTTTACCGCTTGCAAGCCTAAAAGTTGAAAAAGTACAACTTTTAGGCGTAAAAGTACATTGTCAGCATAGTATTTATATGTTATACTTATAAAAATATTTATATAGTCAGAATACTAAGAAGGAGTATCAATATGAAAGTATGGAATATGGCAGAATTTGAATTTTTCGGATATTCAACGGGAAATCCGTTTACGGATTATAAAATATACGGAGAATTTACAGGCAGAAATGAAACAAAAACAGTATTGGGCTTTTATGACGGTGACGGGGTATATCGAATACGCTTTATGCCCTCGTTTGAAGGAGAATACACATACAGGGTATGGGGTAGCTTTTCCGACAAAGAATACACTGGCAGTTTTTTTGTGGACAAGGCAGAAAGTCACGGAATGGTAAGGACAGATGGCAGACATTTTACATATGACGACGGTACCCCGTATTATTCTATCGGCACAACCTGCTATGTGTGGGCGAACCAAAATGAGGAAACACAGGCGCAAACCATCGAAACACTAAAAAACAGTTCGTTTAATAAAATTCGTTTCTGTATCTTCCCGAAGCACTATGATTATAATTACAGAGACCCCATATGCTTCCCGTATAAGGGAACGCCTATTGATAATTCAGATATAAATAAGTATAACTTTTATGAGTACAATGAAAACAGCAGCGGCAATTCATGGGATTTTTCCATGTTTAATACTGAATATTTCAAGCTGCTTGACAGAGGGATTGAAAGTCTTATGAATCTCGGAATTGAAGCAGATATAATTCTGTTTCACCCATATGACAGATGGGGTTTTTCAAAAATGCCGGCTTGGGCAAACGAACTTTATTTGGAATATGTTACCGCACGTTTTGGCGCATATAGAAATGTATGGTGGAGTCTTGCCAACGAATATGATTTATGCCGCCATAAAACAATAGAGGATTGGGAATATTACGCTAAAATAGTTACAAAAAACGACCCGTATCACCACCTTATCAGTATTCACAACTGTGTAAAGCTGTATGATTTTTCAAAGCCATGGATTACGCATTGCTCTATTCAGCGTCAAATCGGAGAAAATGAGCTTGATAATATTGGTAATTGGCTTGATAAATACAACAAGCCCGTTGTTATTGACGAAATGTGCTATGAGGGCAACATAGAGCAATACTGGGGTAATATTTCTGGTGAGGAAATGACAAGACGTATGTGGAAAACAGTAATTCTTGGGGCTTATCCGGGGCATAGCGAGTGTTATTTGAACGATGATATATGGTGGTCGCACGGCGGTAAGCTCTGCGGCGAAAGTCACAAACGAGTGGACTTTCTTCATAAAATAATGACCGAATGTGGCAGACTGCATCCAAAAGAATACACCATTGCGGAAAATGATGACGGTTCTGTAAAGCTTCAATACTTCGGAGAACATAGACCCTGCTATAAGATTTTTAATTTTGAAAATGAAAAATATCGTATTGAAATTATAGACACATGGAACATGACTGTTGAAGATATCGGCGTACACAGCGGTACGGTTACAATAACTCTACCATCGTGTGAATATGTAGCTATACGCTGGAAAAAGATATGTGACTAACAGTTTTTACATCATATTTTTAGTTTTTATTTATATTGATTGTGAATGAAAGAATAAATGTTCAAGTTGGAACAACAAAATATTTATAATCACTTTTTGCATTAAATAATGCTACAATTAAGTTATATTTGTAATGCAATATTGCAAAACGGGAGATAAGGTATCGGTTTTTGCAGTCCAAGCCACTTTGGTACTCATTTTCGCAAATATGTAGACCCCTTTACAATACCGAAAAACAATATCAACATAATTTATATAAAAATAAACAGGCACTTATCTCTTACAACACAAAGAGGTGCCTGTTATTTTACTTTTGTGTTTGTCAAGTAAAAATTGATGCAAATGGTCCCCAAAAATGTTAGCACCCTTGCATGCCTATTTAATTGTATTAATGCCAGTCTTTAGCTGGCGTGTTGGCACTGCACAGACCCCGATGCAT
>CALXQE010000005.1 GCA_944390495.1 uncultured Clostridia bacterium | reverse complement strand
TGCTTAGGAGAAATTTCAATTAAACGGCATAGTTTCTCTACAGAGATCTCAGAGCAGTGAGTGTCAACAAAACGATATTTATCCTCTATAGTTTCGAAAATATGCCGACGGATTTTTTTAGTATATCAATAACCTCGTTTTTCTGGGCAAGCTGTTTGCGTAAAGCACGAATTTCAGCTTCAAGTTCACGTTGACGTTTGTCATTACGATTTTGCTTGTCGGTTAAGCCCGGCTGAAATCCGGCACGCTTGAGCCAAGATTTAAGGGTATCAATGCAGATACCAAGCTCTGCGGCAACTTCTTTTGAAGGACGACCTTGTTCGGTAACCATCTTAACGGCACCGGTTTTGAATGCCTTGTCATAACGAGGTGGAATTGTTCCTTTTTTGATTGACATGAAAATACCTCCTGTGATTTTGGATTTGTTTGTTTCCATTCCATTATATCACTATTTTTTCTGTCCATCAATTCTGGGAAGGGGGCAATACATTTCCTCAGATTGAAGCGGAACGGTTTAAGGAAAAGCTTGAAGAACTTCGTAAACAGAAAAAGAAGAAATAAAATATAGACTGCATAGAAAAATCCCCCTGAAAACATTTGTGTTTTCAAGGGGATTGGTTTGTTCTTATTTATAGCCAGCAATGATATTTAGTATCATTTTAGTATCACCGGCTGTTTTAAGACCTCAAAAACCCAGTGTTTAAGCCACTTTGCGGGTTTTGATTGTTAAAAGGCAAACCTCTCTATCGTCAAAAGGGCAAATTTGACTATTCTTTACCTTCATCTCTACTCTTTTGATTTTAATAATAAATCAAGTTTAATTTGTAAATAAAATAGCAGTTTTATTTACATTTCAGTTCAAGATATTGTGCTTGTGTCTTTGTTTGGACAGTATATATAGTAGGTCTGTATTTTATGCTTTTAGGGCAGGATATGCTTTAGGCAAAAAGAAAAACCTCAGAATTGCTTCTAAGGTTTGTTTCTATTGGATAGCTATTTTTGCCTTTTGCGGGATGATGAGTCTTGCCTTGTAATAGATTCATCATTCCCACTCGGTGCGTTATAACGTGATTTATGTTGTATCACCTGATTTTAAGCCGATTTTTTCGCTTTCTCCACTTAAAATCTTTTAATTATTTGGTCTTATTTGTTATCTGTTATCAATTTGTTATCATCTATATGTTAACATAATATTTGTGGTTTTGCAAGAGGTTGGAGAAAAAAATTATATGTACCCCAATTCTTGGCAATAGTCTGTTACAGATTTTTTAAATGATTTAAGTTTTGACTCATATCTTCTATGATCGGTTATTAATCTACTAACACTCATTTCATTACAAACAAGCAACTCATTCATTGATAACTTGAAAGATTGTATCATCTGCTCAATTATAACATCTTTAGGTTTATCATATCCTTCATATTCACCTTTGCAAAAACTTAATAAAACCTGACCAAACCATTTTCTAATACAAGCATCCATCTTATTATGAATGTTTTTGATTGAAATATAAAGACTATGGACTCTTGTATCAAAGCCATCTTCGTTTAGAATTTCAAATTTACCAGAAGCATGTGCCATTTCATTACGAGTTTTTACATATTCACCTACATTTGTTATTTGAGAATTATCTAGATCAATGATTCTAAAAATTTTAGCAATATCACTTTCAGGCATTAAACTATACACAAAAACAGATTCGGGTTCATCTATTTTAAAATCATTTTCTTTCCCTGAGTATGGCCTTGCATATGTTATGGAATCTCTGTATCTTTCTGTCTCAATTTGGCTTATCTTCCAGATTGTACAATAAATATAAGTCATATATAATAAGTGAATACCAAAATAAGCAAACTGATACTGCCCATATTTGTAGTTGACTGCAATAAGATTAGTAATATTTCTAATATAACTTATTACATCTTCCTCATCATCTGGATTAATAGGAAGAAAATTTAATATTTCTTGTAGGTATGGTACTTCTGTGTAGTCAACTACATCTGACATAATTATTCACCCCAAACTTCATTAATTCGCTGTTCAATTTTTTTTGTGAAAATAGAAATAATTTCTTCTGATGGTTTTATAAAGGATAGCTCTCTTTCAATTTGAGCAACAGCTTCATTCTGTTCTTCAATAGAAGGATAAACAATATTTAAGTTTTCTAAATCCGACTTATTTACGCTTGGGTACATAGCCTTGCTCATTGCATCATTTAGTTGATTTCCAACAAAATCATCCAGTAATGCATATAGTAAAAACTTTCCATTAACATTTTTCGGTGTCAAAACAGCAAAACCAGTTGAAGCAACAAAACCCGTAGTATCAAAGTCAATATAACTAAAGGCTTTTAAGTTCGGGCGAACCGTAGACATCAATATATCGCCTTTGCTCATACTGCGCCTTGCTCTACTCGGAGCATCAATTCCTCTTATTCTTTGTGATGTATCAATTTTACCAGTACCACCAGAAACGGATGATATATCAATGTAAGTAAAGACTTCTTCTCCATATTCACGTTCTGGATTTACAGAAAAACGATTAATATCACATATTTCTGAAAGTTTTGTAGTATTACTATTTTTGAACTTAGGTAAATGTGGTTCATAGCTCGATACAATAGATTGTGCCCCTAAAACAACCCTCCTATATCCATCCAACTCAGATACAATCTTATTTTGCTCTGCTAAATCTGGCAAAGGTAAAGATAATTCACTTAGATCCTCGAAGGTTAGATTAGAAATATTTGTGGTCGTTCTTGCAACAGATTTAAAATAATCTTTTGCCTTTTGAGATTGAAGAATATTAAACAGATACAATGGATTAACTTTAGTATAATCAACCCGTATTAATCCCATAAAAGCACCAAAAGTAAGATCTTTATAATCAGCATCCACATAAGTAACTCTTCCGACTAAATCTAAGCTGTTGGCTAAAGAAATAAGCACATCTCCTTCTTTTAACATTTTTTCTGAGGTGTGATAATTCAGGTCGATATATACCACATTGTCAAAATCTATACCACTAATCTGAGCTGCCTTTGTGGTAACAACTCTCAATGATTCATTATCCGGACTTGTTTTTTGTGCATTCTTAGGGAATGATATCCCCCTAACAAAGGAGGCAATATCCCCCAATCTTACAAAATTTATAGTATCATTAGAAACTATAGTAGGTGTTCTGTATCTACTCCCCACTAAAATATTAGAATTCTTGCGCACTTTATCAAGTGAAATTTTTTCAAACCCCACTTTAAGCATGTTCTCTACTTGGTCTTTATCCAACTTTCTGAATTCTTCATACTTTGAAAGATCACTTGGTGTATCCAACTTTCTTCTATGATTATCTAATGTGTATCCATCGCTTTTAACATCAAAATACCAAAAATCTTTTTTCTTCTCAGATGATTTTATTTTTTGATTCACCTTAGTAGCATAAATGATATCAGTTTTTACACCAGTATATGGTAAAAATACTCCCTGTGGCAAAGAAATAATGCTTTGCAATTGACAATTTTCCAACAGATATTCTCTCGTTTTTGTCAAATCTTTACGGAACAAGAAACCTTCTGGAACGACAAGTGCCATACGTCCATTTTCTGAAGCACTATTTACCGCTTTCATACAGTGCTGAACACATATACTATCACCATTTGTACTAGGTAAATCATATAAACTTCCGTATTTCGTTTTTTGAGAATATGGCATATTTGCAAGAACTATATCAAAACCAAAGTGTCGCTCATCACCACTCTCGTCAACATAGGTTGCTTTACCATCTATTGGATTTGCAAGACTGTCCTTCATTACAATATTACTATGTCCATCACCTGCAAGAATCATATTCATCTTAGTTATTCTTGCGGTATTTGTAATTTCATGACCATAAACAGTATTTTCACGAAGCATCTTTAGATTTTTTTCGTTTCGAGC
>CALXQE010000004.1 GCA_944390495.1 uncultured Clostridia bacterium | reverse complement strand
CTCTCTGTTCAGACTTCTGATAATCTGATACGACTTGCTTTTACTGATACCAAGAGCTGCCGAAACCTCATCAACTGTAATATACTGTGCCCTCATTTTCTCACCTCTCTTTCAATAAAAAGTATTTTTAATTCGTGTTATCAGCTTATAACGGAATAATACAAATATAAATATGCATTCTCAATGCACATTTATATTATACACATTATTCATGCGTTTGTCAAGACTAAAATTTATTAAAATATGTACTTGAAATTCGTATTATTTTATGTTATAATAATTGTGAGGTGAATTAGATATGAATAATTCAGAAGAAAATACAATAGGAAAACGAGTTCGTGAAATGCGAAAGCGTAAAGGATTGAATCAACAGGGGCTTGCTGACATACTCGGTAAATCTCTGCGCACTGTTCAAAAATACGAAAACGGCGAAATCAATATTTCGGTCGGAATGGTAAATACCATTGCAAAAGTTTTGGAAACTTCGTCATCGTATTTGCTGGGCTATAAAAAAGACGGTGCAAAAATAGAATGTATGTCGGATATTATGAGCTTTCTTTTCTGTCTTGAAAAGGTTTCGGGAATTAAATTCGGAATTGATGTAAAAAAGCCGCCAAAGAATGACGGCTGGGAATGTTCGATAAATTTCAACGGAAAGGATTTATCGGCATACTTAAATTCCGATATGTGTCTATTTCTTGAAGATTGGGCGAATATGCGCGAAGAATTTTATTCCTATTCGCAGAGCAGGGAGAACTATGACAAATGGAAGGATCAGACGCTTGCTTATTATTCGTCCCTTGCGGTTGAAACAAAAGAGCCGGAAGATATGGGCGAAAACGAAAGAATTACCAAAAGAAATGAATATTTAAAAGCACTGTATGAAAATCCTGACAATACGCTTTAACGCTTCACTTCCCGGAAAGGAGCTTAAATGTCAGTAACAAAGGATTCAAAAACAGGGAAATGGATGTCACAGATAAGGGTGACAAACTGGAAAGGCGACACCATTCATAAAAAGAAAAGAGGCTTCCGCACAAAGCGTGAAGCACAGGAATGGGAACGGGATTTTTTAAGTCAGTCATCCGCAAGTCTTGAAATGAAGTTTTCGGATTTCATTGATATTTATTTCAAGGATATGGAACAGCGGTTAAAACGCTCCACCATATCAAACAAACGGTTTATGGTTGACCTGAAAATAACGCCGTATTTCGGAAAAATGCCTCTGAGTGAAATAAAGCCGACAGATATTCGTGCGTGGCAAAACTCACTCACGAGCTACCGTGATGAAAACGGTACCGCGTATTCTCCGACATATTTAAAAGCAATACAAAATCAAATAACTGCTATTTTCAATTACGCCGTAAAGTATTACAACCTGAAAGAAAACCCCTGTCACAAGGCAGGAAGTATGGGAAAGAAAAATGCTGATGAAATGCTGTTCTGGACAAAAGAAGAATTTAATACATTTATTGAGGCTGTTTCGGATAAGCCGCTTTCAAAAGCAATATTTATGACATTGTATTATACCGGAATCCGTGAGGGCGAGCTTATGGCTCTGACACCTGCCGATATTGATTTTGAGAAATCAACCGTTACAATCAATAAAAGCTATCAGAGACTTAACCGCGAGGATATTATAACAATGCCCAAAACACCGAAAAGCAATCGTGTAATTACAATACCTCAGCTTTTGTGCAGCTGTTTAAAAGATTATATGTCGCATTGCTACGGACTTCAAAGCTGCGACAGACTTTTTCCCTGTACGAAACATTATTTGTGGCACGAAATGGAGCGGGGCTGTAAAATTTCCGGTGTGAAAAAGATTCGTGTGCACGATATACGGCACAGCCATGCGTCGCTGCTGGTTGAAATGGGGTTTTCCCCTTTGCTGATAGCCGAAAGGCTCGGACACGAGAGAGTTCAGACAACAATGGAAACATACAGTCACCTTTATCCGAACAAGCAGATTGAGGTTGCAAATCAGCTTGATGAGTTAATGGCTAAAAATATCACTTCTGATGTAGCCAATTTGTAGCCATTAAAAACACAAAATCCTCAAAAACCGCATAAAACAGCGGTTTTTGAGGACTGAAAATCAAGAAAATGCTATTCCCACTCAATTGTTGCTGGTGGTTTTGAAGTAATATCATATACCAATCTATTAACATGATCAACTTCATTAACAATTCTATTAGATACTTTTTCAAGAACATCAAAAGGAATTCTTGCCCAATCAGCAGTCATGAAATCAGTCGTTGTAACTGCTCTTAATGCCAATGTATAGTCATAAGTTCTTCCATCACCCATTACACCAACACTTCTCATATCAGTAATTACAGCAAAATACTGATTAATATCTCTTTCAAGACCTGCATTAGCAATTTCTTCTCTAAATATAGCATCTGCATCACGTAAAATAGCAAGTTTATCCTCTGTAATTTCGCCTATAACTCTTACAGCAAGTCCAGGACCCGGGAATGGCTGACGCCACACAAATTTTTCAGGCAATCCAAGCTCAACTCCAAGCCGTCTAACCTCATCTTTAAACAAATCACGAAGAGGCTCTACTATCTCCTTAAAGTCAACGTGTTCAGGAAGTCCACCAACATTATGATGACTTTTAATAACAGCTGCGTCACCTGCACCACTTTCTATAACATCAGGATAAATAGTACCCTGAACAAGGAAATCAACAGTACCTATTTTTTTAGCTTCAGCCTCAAATACTCTTATAAATTCCTCACCAATTATTTTACGTTTCTTTTCAGGTTCTGTTACACCCTTAAGTTTACCTAAAAATCTATCCTGTGCATTTGCTCTTACAAGATTTATGTCAAACTGATTTCTAAAAAGGTTTTCAACTTCATCGCCTTCATTTTTACGCAACAATCCATTATCAACAAATACACATGTTAGCTGTTTACCAACAGCCTTATGAAGCATAATTGCTGCAACCGACGAGTCTACTCCACCAGACAAAGCACATAATACTTTACCATCACCTATTTTTTCTCTAAGTGCCTGTATAGACTTTTGAGCAAAATCAGACATAAGCCAATCACCCTTACAGCCACATACATTAAACAAAAAGTTTTTAAGCATCTGCTGACCTTGTACAGAGTGATTAACCTCCGGATGATACTGAACTGCATAAAGCTTCTTTTCTTCATTTTCATAAGCTGCACATGGGCAAGCATCTGAATATGCAGTAATCTTAAAGCCTTCAGGAATTTTATCTATATAGTCTGTATGGCTCATCCATACTATTGTATTTTTATCAACATTTTCAAAAATTTTACTTTCTGATGTAGTTATCTCTGTTTTTCCGTATTCACTTACAGGTGCTGTTGTTACATGTCCACCTAATGTATACGCCATAAGCTGACTGCCGTAACAAATACCAAGAATAGGAACACCCAATTCAAAAATTTCCTTATCACAATGCGGAGATGACTCATCATATACACTATTCGGTCCACCGGTAAATATAATACCCACCGGATTTTTCTCCTTTATCTTATCAATAGAATTTTTATATGACATCACTTCGCAATATACATTACATTCACGTACTCTGCGAGCTATAAGCTGATTGTACTGACCTCCAAAATCAAGCACTATTACTGTTTCATTTTGCATGAAAATATCCTCCGTATTTAATATTGACTTAATTATAACATTTCTCTACATTATTTTCAATAGGTTAGATAAAATCTACCATAATACAAACTTCAACAATCTCAAGAAAAATACATATTCAAATATTTTTTTGTATTTTCTATCATTTCATTAAACATTTGTCTTGCGGTATTTATAGGTAAATTCACATTAGGATCTGTCACAAATGCATTAAACACTCTATCAAGATCACGTTTTAATGCTCCTTCAACAACCATTTCCTGCTCTCCGCACACACGGCTTATAAGCGGATATATCGCATCCGGAATATTACCGGCAAATACAGGTGTTAAGGAGTTTGCTCTAAAACAAGCATTTGTTTCAACAACAGCACCAAGCGGCAAATTAGGTATCTGTCCGTAATTTGGTATATTAACATTAGTCACAAGGTCACGTAATCCTAACAATGCACGAATTTGCTGTACACCCTCCTCACCTGTTTCTTTAAGTTCAAACACTTCTTCTCCGGTGTACAGTCTTTCACTTTTCTCAAGACGTTTTTTCAAATCTTCTTTTCGCCATGATACAGGAGTTAATGCAAATCCCCAGCTTTCAACAGTATCATTATCTTTTAAATACCAACTTCCGGGACAAAATTCTGCTAAATGTCTGTCACCCGCTGCCGCAATGCTTCCATAACGAAGGAACAAATCAATCTTTACCTTTTCAGTGCTTGAAAAGAATCTGTTCATCCAATTTTCATCTGACTTTTTACCATATCCTGTTTCCTTATATTTTTCAGCAAATTCACGATATACCGGAAAAACATCAATATCTCGATATTGTGCCTTTGTGAGCCATGTAAAGTGGTTTACACCAACAACATTTACTTTTACATCTTCTCTGTTTACCTTTTCAATGCCTCTTAATTCTTCGATTGCTGAAGCAAGAAGTTTTTGTGTACCGAACACCTCATGACAACAACCAAATGCTCTTATGTTAGGGAATACGCGATACAATGTTTTAACACACATTGTCATAGGATTAGTATAATTTATAACCCAAGCCTTAGGACAATATTCTTTTATGTTCTTAGCTATTTCCTCAAACATCGGAATTGTACGAAGTGCTCTTATAATACCACCTGCACCGGCTGTATCTCCTACCGACTGATATATTCCGTACTTTTCAGGCAAATGAACATCGCTTTCCATTTCATCAAATGTTCCAGGCAGAATTGATATTACTACAAAATCAGCATCTTTAAGTGCCTCTCCTATTTCCTCAACTGCTTTATAATTCCAAGGTGATTTGCAGCCTTCAAGGTTCTTTATTTCATTACCTATTTTCTCATTTTTACTTGATGCTTCATTATCTATATCGTAAAGATATACTGTTCCGCACATATCCTCAACTGCCGCAAGGTCACTCATAAATCCCCATGCCCAGCCACGAGAGCCTCCGCCGATATATGCAATTTTTATATCTTCAACTCTATTTCCACAGTATTTCATGATAATTCCTCCGTAAATTTTATTCATTCACATTATACCACTGTATATAATTTTAATCAATATATTTCCAAAAAAATAAGCGGCACTTTTGTGCCGCTAAAATCAGTTCTTTAAATACTCATCTATTCCTTCTGCTATTGCTTTTCCTATTTCATCACTCGATGACTGCAATATCTCAAGGTCACTTTGATTATCAAAAAAACCAATTTCCAAATAAGCAATAGGTACAGGACATTTATTAAATAATATCAAATACGGTGAGCTTATAGGTGAATTTTGAGATAGTCCTGTTGCATTTGAAACTTTTGTGTTTAAAATATCTCCCAATCTATTTGACTTTGAAACATATTCATCATCAATAAAATTTTGCGTATACGGTTCTTCAAGTGATATGTAAGATGTACCGCTGCCACCTCCTGCATTTGAATGTATGCACACATACACTGCCGCATCCGGTGAAGCCGTTATATCTCCATCGGGGAAACAATACGATACACGCTTATCCATAGATGGATTTTCGTCATTAGATGTTCTTGTCATTCTGACTTCATAGCCCATTTGTTCTAGATATTTTTTTGCTGCAAGTGCATTGTTAAGTGTAATTTCCGGTTCCGTATCTCTATCACCATTCCCAATAGAATACCAACAGGAAGAATTTTCCGGACAAAGACCTGTACATCCGGTACCATTACAATTTTCTCCGAATGTACCATTTTTATAATGACGCCATTCTCCCCAATTTCCGGTATCCGAGTTATATTCATATCCTGCTTCTATCTTTTCCTCATCACTCATCTGCGATGACGACTTTCCGTGTCCAGCATCTATTACTACCACCGTCTTCTCCTCATTAACAAATACCTCTTCAGTTTTTTCTAAGCTTTCAGATGTATTATTTTCAGACGTGTTAATTTCAGATGCATTATTTTCTGTGTTTTCTTCTTCATCACTTTCAAGAATAGGCTGCTGAAGTTTAGCAATATTTGTTTCATTTTCAATACGACGTCTCTCCATATATTCTTCTTGTTTATTTGAACTTATAATAGCAAAAATACAAAAGGCAACAGCTACGACAAGAAATACTGCCGCTATTTTTGTAAATAATTTAAGTTTTTCATCACTCATCATTTTTCTCCTTTTATTACTTGTTACACTGTATTGTATCACTACAATCAAAAAATTTCAAGCTAAATCGCATTATACTCATATTGTGGAAAAATATAAAAACATACAGCTCAAAAGAGCTGTATGTTTAATATTCATTATTCAAGTTCAAATGCACCTGTGTACAGCTGATAATATTTACCCCTTTGCTCTATAAGCTGTTCATGGGTACCACGCTCTATAATTCTTCCAAGTTCAAGCACCATAATAACATCTGAATTTTGAACGGTTGAAAGTCTATGTGCTATAACAAACACCGTACGTCCAAGCATCAACGCATCCATACCACGCTGTACTATTGCTTCTGTTCTTGTATCTATACTTGAAGTGGCTTCATCAAGTATCATTACAGGAGGATCGGCAACTGCTGCACGTGCAATAGATAGAAGCTGTCTTTGTCCCTGTGACAGTCCTTCGCCGTCTCCGGAAATAACAGTATCAAAACCATTCGGCAGCATCTTAATAAATTCATCTGCATTTGCAAGTTTCGCAGCTGCATAAACTTCTTCATCAGTTGCATCAAGATTTCCGTAACGAATATTTTCCATTACAGTTCCTGTGAACAAATTTGTATCCTGTAAAACTATTCCCAAAGAACGTCGTAAATCCTTTTTCTTAATTTTACTAATATCTATACCATCATACGTGATTTTACCGTCAGCAATATCGTAAAATCTATTTATAAGATTTGTAATTGTTGTCTTACCTGCACCTGTGGCACCGACAAATGCTACTTTTTCGCCGTGATTTGCATATAGCGTTATATCGTGAAGTACAATTTTTTCTTCATTATATCCAAAATCAACATCATAAAAATTAACTACACCCTCTAATAGTGTATATTTATTTGTTCCGTCAGGCATAACTTCCTTCCATGCCCACATAGTTGTCTTTTCATCAGTTTCCTCAATCTCGTCATCTCTGTTATACTTTACGTTTACAAGAGTAACTGTACCATTATCCTTTTCGATCTCTTCATCCATAAGATTGAATATTCTCTCTGCTCCTGCAAGTGCCATAACAATAGAATTCATTTGCTGCGAAATCTGATTTATCGGCATAGTAAATGACTTTGACAACTGCAAAAATGATGCAATAATACCAAGAGTAAGACCGCCTATACCGTTTATTGCAAGTGCACCGCCTATGATAGCTATTAGCACATACTGTAAATTACCTAAATTTGCCATAATAGGCATTAATATATTTGCAAATTTATTTGCCGCTGTTGAGTTCTCACATAAATCATCATTAAGTTTATCAAAGTCTTCCTTAGAATGTTCCTCGTGACAGAAAACCTTAATAACCTTTTGACCGTTTATCATTTCTTCTATGAATCCATTGACTTCACCTAAAGAACGCTGTTGCTTTACGAAATACTTACCGCTTGAGCCTGCAATCTTTCTTGTAACTATCATCATAAATCCTACAAAAATTAATACAAACACTGTTAAATGTACACTTGATACAAGCATTGCAATTAAAACAGATATTATGGTTATGGCTGATGAAAACATCTGCGGAATACTCTGTGACATCATTTGTCTAAGAGTATCGGTATCATTTGTATAATAACTCATAACATCGCCGTGTGTATGTGTATCGAAAAATTTAATAGGAAGCTTTTGCATATGAGTAAACATATCATCTCTGATCTTCTTCAATATACCTTGTGCAATAGTAACCATTATTCTGTTATAAAAAAGTGTTGACAGTATACCAACAAGATATACAAATCCCATCATCAATATGGCCTTCAGTAATCCTGTAAATACAGGTGATGCCTCAAGCATAAGCGGTGCAATATAATCATCTATTACAACCTGTATAAACATTGAACCGGCAACATTGGCAACAGCACTTAATATTATACATATAAGTACAAGAATAAATCTAAACTTATACTCTTTTAAATATGAAAGAAGTCTTTTTATTGTCTTTCCTGCATCCTGCGCACCTCTCTTAGTTTTCATCACTGTCGCCTCCTTTCACCTGTGAATTATATACTTCTTTGTAAATTGCATTTGTTTTAAGCAACTCATCATGTGTACCCATTCCGTTTATTCTTCCGTTTTCCATAACTATTATCTTATCTGCATCTTCAACAGATGAAATACGCTGAGCAATAATAATTTTTGTAGTGTTTGGTATCTCTTCACGAAATGCTTTTCTTATGCTTGCATCAGTCTTTGTATCAACGGCACTGGTACTGTCATCAAGAATTAATATCTTAGGCTTCTTTAAAAGTGCCCTTGCTATACACAATCTTTGTTTTTGACCACCGGATACATTACTTCCGCCTTCTTCAATATATGTATCATACTTATTAGGGAATGTCTGAATAAAATCATCAGCCTGTGCTAATTTACATACTCTCATAATTTCTTCGTCATCAGCCTGGTCATTACCCCATCTTAAATTTTCTTTAATAGTACCGGAGAACAATACATTTTTCTGAAGTACCATCGCAACCTCGTTACGCAATGACTCAATATCATATTCCTTAACATTTCTGTCACCGACTAAAACTTCGCCTTCTGTTGTATCGTAGAGTCTCGGGATAAGCTGAACAAGACTTGACTTTGAGCTTCCTGTACCGCCTATTATACCAACAGTTTCTCCAGCTTTAATATCAATATTTATATTTTTAAGACAAAGTTTGTTTTTATCATTTGTATAACTAAATCCAACATTTTTAAATGAAATATCACCGTTTTTAATTTCATAAACCGGATTTTCAGGATTAGCAAGGTCACTCTTTTCTTCAAGAATTTCAGTAATTCTTTCTGCAGATGCTCTCGCCATAGTAATCATAACAAATACCATTGAAAGCATCATAAGACTCATAAGTATTTGCATTGTATAAGATATCAAACTTGTAAGTTCGCCTGTTGTCATTGTACTTGATACTATAAATCTTGCACCAAACCATGAAATTAAAAGCATACAGCTATATGCCGCAAATTGCATAAGGGGTGCATTAAAAGCCAATAGTTTTTCTGCCTTTACAAAATCAGAATATATATCCTTAGATACATTCTTAAATTTCTTCTCTTCATAATCTTCTCGTACAAAAGATTTTACAACTCTTATACCCTTTAAGTTTTCCTGCACAACGTTATTCAGCTTATCGTATATTTTAAATACACGTTCAAATATCGGATGTGCATTTCTCATAATAAGCAACAGACCAATACCTAAAACAGGAATTGCTCCAAGAAATATAAGTGACAGTTTGTGGTTTACACCAAATGCCATAATAAGTGAAAATACAAGCATAAGCGGACATCTTACCGCAATTCTTACAATCATTTGATAAGCATTCTGCAAGTTTGTAACGTCAGTTGTAAGTCTTGTTACTATACTTGACGTTGAAAACTTATCTATATTTGAGAAAGAAAATTCCTGAACATTGTAGTACATATCCTTTCTCAAATTTTTCGCAAAACCGGCTGAAGCACTTGCTGCATATTTTCCAGATAATGCTCCAAATATTAAAGATATTACACACGAAATTGCAAGGAAAATACCCATTTTTACAATAAAGTTCATGTTACCTTGGTCAATTCCCTTATCTATAAGTTCGGCCATCAGAAACGGAATAATTACTTCCATTACAACTTCCATTGTAACAAATATAGGAGCTAAAATAGAATCTTTTTTATACTCCCTTATACTTTTCATCAGTCGTTTTATCATATAAATCCTCCTTTAAATAGTAGCATGCTACTTGTTTTATCAAAAAAATTAGACCTTAGGTCTAATTTTTTGTTCATCATATTGTTCACATAAAGTCATATATATTATACGAAGTAGCTTTTTAAGTTCCTCCGTTTGTTCGACGGAAAGATTTTGAGTAAGCAATCTATCTGCGTAATCTCTGCTTTCTATCATTTCCTTTACAATCGACCTGCTTTGCTCAGTCACTACCACTATATTACTTCTTCTGTCATCAGGATTTTCCCTTACCTCTAAAAGATTCTTTTTCTCCAATCTTTTTAGAAGTCCTACAACAGTTGGATGTTTAAGATCAAAATACTGTTCTATTTCCTTTTGCTGCACACTTCCATTATTTTTCATAGCAATAAATAGCAATATGTGCATCTGTGAAAAAGTCAAATCGTATTTTTTTAAATATTCATTGGCATTTATCTGCAAAAAGTCATTTATTTTTTTAACATAAAAACCCACATGATCTTTATTTTTCATTTTAACTCTCTCTTTCGTAGCGTACTACTTAATTATATATGAATATTTTTTATATGTCAACAATATTGTTTCTTGTTTTAAAAAAATTTACACTTTATTCATTTTTCATTATCTTTAGGAAAAACCACATTTATAGTGGTTCCTTTTCCCACAATACTTTTTACATTTATAGTGGCATTATGACATGCACAGACATGCTTAACAATGGATAATCCCAAGCCTGTTCCGCCTACTTTTTTAGAATGACTTTTATCAACACGATAAAATCTTTCAAATATTCTTTCGGTATCTTTTTGTGGTATACCTATACCTGTATCACGCACAGAAAGTTCAATTCCGTCTGTTGTTTCTCCAACAAAAACGGTTATCTTACCATTTTCTTTATTATATTTTATAGCATTGTCGAGAAGATTATATACAAGCTCTCCTATAAGCGTAGAATTACCTTTTACAAAAATAGGCTGTCTGCTGAAGAAAATCTGTACATTCCTCTCTTTTGCTGCCTTCTCTAAAATACATATTGCCTCTTCAGTAACTGCCGAAAGATCTACAAGTTCAGGATTTTCTATATGTGCACGCTCATCAAGATTTGATAAATTTATAATATCATCTATCAGAGTAAGAAGTCTGCCTGCTTCCTTTTCAATTTTACTTCCAAATTCTTTTATATCTTCTGAACGTGCCATTCCGTTATTTATCATTTGTGCATATCCTGATATTGTTGTAAGAGGAGTTTTAAGCTCGTGAGAAACATTTGCCGTAAATTCACGGCGTATTTTTTCTGCCTCTTCTTTTTCTTCATTTTTATCAGCTATTCTCTCAAATAATGGTTTTAGTTCTTCATAGATGTCAACTTTTCCTATGTCATTTACGTCAATGCTGTTTATAGGTTTCATTATACGCTTTGTAAGACTTTTAGATACAGGAAATGTTAGTCCAATTATTATAAGAAGTATTATTATAAGAGCAGGTAAAAATCCCAACAAAATTCCAAATTCAACATTTGCAGAACGTGACATACGAAGTATTGAACCATCACTGAGTTTTACAGCGTAGTAATAATTTTTTTCACCCAAAGTAATTGAATGTCTGTCATCTTCACCTACTCCAACTTTCAGTGCATTTTGGACTTCAGGTCTTTCAAGATGATTTTCCATTTCTTCTGCATTACTTTTACTGTCGTATGCAACGCTGCCGTCAGGGTTTATGTATGTCACTCTTACATCATCGCTGTCACCATATAGATTTTTTAAAATATCTATTGATGTTTCTTGATCATAATGCTCAACACAATTTCCTGCTTCCTTTGTCATATTTTTTATATCTTCAATTCTGTTTATTGAAAACTGCATAAAATAGGCTATAAGCATTAAAATCGTACTTAGAAGAACTGCGGATATTACAAATATCCGCAGTGAATTATTAATTGTTTTTCTCATATTTTATATCCCACATTTCTGATGGTTTCAATACACTTACCTTTACTTCCCAATTTATGACGCAAACTACCTATATGTACATCAAGTGTTCTGCTCTCACCTTCAAAATGATATCCCCATATTTTTTCCAAAAGCAGCTCACGAGATACCACTGTACCTTTGTGCATCATTAAATATTTTAAAAGTTCAAACTCTTTAAAGGTTATTGTTACTTCTTCGCCATCTACCTTTACACTTCTGCTTTGATTATCTAAAAGTATACCTTTATAGTCAATAACATCGGAATTGACAACGCTGCTTCTTCTTAAAACTGCCTTTATTCTTGAAATAAGCTCCATTACACCAAAAGGCTTTGTAACATAATCGTCTGCACCGTATTCAAAACCTTTTACCTTATCACTTTCAGTTCCCTTTGCTGTAATCATGATAACAGGTAAATGTTTAGTAGCCTCATTTGTACGTATATCCTTTAATATACTTATACCATCTTTATCAGGTAACATAATATCAAGCAGAACCATAGACGGAATAGTTTCTTTAAGTCTTTTTTCAAAGGAAGATGCACTTTCAAAGCCTTCCACTTCAAACCCAGCTGACTTAACGGCATAGGTAATTAAATCCCTAATACCTTCGTCATCCTCAACACAGTATATTATACTCATAATATCCTCCTAAAAATTATACACTCTCAGATGAAACAGAAAATGGCAGTGCATACTTTTTACTAAACGCTGCATAATTATCCTTATATTCGGAATTAGTCTTTCTCACACTCATTGCATTGTGAACATCATAATTTTCATCATCAAGCTCAATTATTGCAGCAGCAACATTTGCACAGTGGTCTGAAATTTTTTCAAGAGCTGTAATATAATCTGTAAAGACAATACCCTCGCTTACGCTGCATCTACCCTCTTGCATACGTCTTACATGACGTTTTTTAAGTTCATTTCTAAGGCTGTCAATAACATCTTCAAGAGGTTCTACCTTATTTGCCAATTCAACATTTTCTGTTGCAAATGCATCTATCGTTAAATCAATAATCTCACGAACGGCATTTACCATAATCGTGATTTCTTGTCTTGTTTTTTCTTTAAAATGTATATCCTTATCTCTCTTTTCACGTGCCGTAAATACCAAGTCTGTTGTATAATCTGTAACTTTTTCAAAATCAGATATTGCATGAAGAAGTATTGATACTTTGTGTGAATCGTTTGCACTTAGGCTTTTTGCTGACAGTTTTACAAGATACGCACCTAAATCGTCCTCAAACTTGTCCGCCGTATCTTCATTTTCAATAATAACTTTATCATTTGCCTCAGAATATTTTGCAACACACTCTTGTGCTAATGTAAAACTTTCTCTGGCGATATTTGCCATCTGTGTAGCTGCATTTACACACTGCTCAATCGCAAACGACGGAGTAACAAGAAATCTTTCGTCTAAAAGACCTGTGCTGACCTCAGGGGCTTCACCATCTCTGATTGTAAGATGTGCAAGTTTTTCAAGCAATCTGTTAAATGGTAAAAGCACAGCAGTAGCAATAACATTAAAGATTGTATGCACAACAGCAATATTAAATGCATTTACTGAATCATTAATAAACTCAAAATGTACAAATGCATTAACTACATAGAACACAGTTAAAAATAAAATTGTTCCTATTATATTAAAATACAAATGCACCATAGCCGCACGCTTTGCATTTTTATTTGCACCTATACACGAAATCAAAGCAGTAACACATGTACCTATATTTTGACCTAAAATAATTGGAATAGCTGCACCGAATGTTATACTTCCCGTTGCAGAAAGTGCCTGAAGTATACCAACTGATGCAGATGATGACTGTATAATACCTGTAAGAACTGCACCTGCTATTACACCTAATATAGGATTCTGGAACATTGTAAGAATATTTGTAAACGCCGGTACATCCTTAAGTGGTTCTACGGCAGCAGACATTGTTTCCATACCAAACATCAACACAGAAAAACCGAGAAGAATATTTCCGATATTTTTCTTCTTGTCACTTTTTGCCACCATTGTAAAGACAATGCCTATCAGTGCCAAAATAGGAGTAAAGTTAGCGGGCTTACAGAACTGTACAATCAGACTCTCTCCCTCAATCCCCGACAAACTAAGTATCCATGCCGTTACAGTAGTACCGATATTTGCACCCATTATGATACCTATTGCCTGATGCAAACGCATTATTCCTGAATTTACAAAACCAACCACCATAACTGTTGTTGCAGATGATGACTGTATAACAGCAGTTACAGCTGCACCTAAAATAACACCTTTAATAGGATTTGATGTTAGCTTCTCAAGAATTGTTTCAAATTTTCCGCCTCCGAGCCTTTCAAGCCCCTCTCCCATGATGTTCATTCCGTAA
Organism: uncultured Clostridia bacterium; assembly: GCA_944390495.1. GTDB lineage: Bacteria > Bacillota > Clostridia > UBA1381 > UBA1381 > Hominilimicola. Next base: position 679 of record CALXQE010000004.1, on the reverse strand, counting down.
AGGAACAGAGCAAGTCCGCCAAATAGCGAGAATATGCCGAAAATATCCATTTTTTCACCTCATTTGTAAAATTTGTATATATATATGTAAAACCCTTATGGAAACATTATATAAAATTTATGTAAAATTGTATTCAAAACAATGTAAAATTTATGTAAAATATATTTTGACATTTAATTTAGAAAGTCTTTTATAATACCCCAATCATCTATTAATCTTTCCAATGAAAACGCTGCATTTGCAGGACTTGTTGACGGTAATTTTTCCGCTGATAAACCTTTATTGTACTTACAAAACAGCTTATAGGCTGTAGTTCCGTTTGTAAAAATTTTTTTAACATTTGAATTGTTTAAAATTATATCAATATCATTAGGTGTTTCGTTTTTAATTGCAGAGTCCGTTGATCCAACTATATCGCAGCTTGCTATTACATCCCACAACGCTATATTGTGCCTTTTTAAAAATTCACGCTTTTCATCTGTTGTATCAGGACAATTATCATCTAAAATTTCCGAAATTACTTTCCAAAATCGGTTTTGCTTATGACCGTAATAAAAACCTGTTTCACGTGATTTTACTGACGGAAAACTTCCTAAAATAAGTATTTTTGAATTTTCATTATATACCGGTTCTATTGTATGATATTCCATTACATTCACCTCTGAATTTATTATAACAT
>CALXQE010000003.1 GCA_944390495.1 uncultured Clostridia bacterium | reverse complement strand
TTGCTGAACTTGCTGAAAAGTATAAGTGTGCAATAATTCTCATAGGTCATATGAACAAATGCAGCGTGGGAAAATCAGCATACAGAGGGTTAGGTTCTATTGATTTTCAGGCAGCAGCAAGAAGTGTACTGATCGTCGGCAGAATCAAGGATGAGCCCGAAATCAGAGTTGTATGTCAGACAAAAAGCTCACTTGCACCCGAAGCAAAAGCAGTTGCATTTCGTTTGAGCGAAGAAAACGGCTTTGAATGGGTTGGAAAATATGATGTTACCGCTGATGATTTGCTTTCAGGAACAGCAAAAGGCACTAAAAAGCAAGTGGCAATGGATTTTCTTGAAAATTTGCTTGCTGATGGTAAAATACCGCAGACTAAAATTATAGAACTTGCAAAACAAAAAGGTATTGCCGACAGAACTTTAAGAAATGCCAAAGATGAATTAGGAATTAAGTCAAAGAGAGCAAATAATCAATGGTATTGGAGTCTTGATTAAAAGTAAGATGGCAAGATGCCCCTTTCTATACAATAGGGCATCTTGCCACCTTGAAAGGATATGATGTGATATGAAGAAAATACAAATTACGCAAGATTTGTTTGTAAAAATACTAAAATATTTTCACGGCGATGAATTTGAACTTGGTGACAATGAGTTATTTGAACTTTACCGGGACATTAAAAAGGGTATTGAACAAAAACTTGATGCTATTTCAAGACGGAGTTATTACACTGAATATAAAACAGCGGATAGCGACGAGTCAAAGGAGCAAGCAAGGCAGAAATATCTTGATGCAGTGGGCATGCATAAGGATTTCAGATATTGACTTTACCCTAACTACATAAACGGGAATGTGGCACATTTCCGTAAAACGATTAAGAATGAGAGGATTGAATTATGAAAGACGGATTTATTGAAAACGGAATTGAGTATGTTCGATGCGGCGATTATTATTTGCCTTATTTTGAAGTGCCACAATGTGAATACGAAATCGGGCAATTCGGCAGATTAAGAAAACAATTTTTGAAAACGAACAAACCGTGCCGATACAGCACGCTTTTAATGACTGGAAAACTGTTTGAACATCTGCACGAGGTTGATGAACAGGCACAAGCAATTTTAGAACAATTTATAAAGGACGCAGAGAAAACTGCTCTCAATAAGGCAACGCACCAAATGGAATGGGTTGGGCATATGAACAACGCCAAAGCCTCTGCAACGGAGGTTATAAATCATAAGCTGATTTATGTATAAAGTAGGAACTTAATGTTCTAACAAGCATAGAATTTGGATGCCCAAATTCTCTATTTTAGTGGCGTTGCCCCTAATACCCCCGGCAGAAAGGAGAATTTTTATGCGAGAGAGAAACAACAGAATGACGCTTCGACTTAATGATAAAGAATGTGAGAGTTTAGCAAAAGCATCTGAAAAAGTAGGTGTTCCGAGAGAGGCATATTTAAGGATGCTGATTATGGGTACACAACCGAAAGAAAAACCGTCAGCTGATTTTTACGGTATGATGAAAGAATTAAATGCTATCGGAAACAGTTTAAATCAAATTGCAACGGTGGCAAACTCAAAAAGTTTCATCAATGTAAAAGCCTATGAAGAAAATGCTTGTAAGTTGAACGGATTTATCTTAGAAATCAGCAAGGCTGTTTTCATTCCTGAAAGGAGGGACGACAAATGGCTGCTACAAGAATTTGGTCTATAAAAGGTCGGCTGGACAGCGTGATAAATTATGTTACCAATCCGGCAAAGACAAACGGCAGCAGATATACAGATACGGAGCTTCAAGCCTTAACGGATGTAATAGATTATGCTGAGGATGGAGCGAAAACACATAATAAGGTTTATGTTTCGGGGATAAATTTATCCCCGGACATTGCCCGTGACCAGATGGTTATGACAAAACTGCAATTTGGAAAAACAGATAAAATTTTAGCGTACCACGGTTACCAGAGCTTTTTGCCAGGCGAAGTTACGCCTGATGTGGCACATGAAATCGGCATCAAGCTTGCGGAGCGTTTGTGGGGCGACAGATTTCAAGTACTTGTTACAACGCATCTCGACCATGAGCATATTCACAATCATTTTTGCCTGAATTCCGTTTCTTTTGTGGACGGAAAGAAATTCAGAGGCGGCAGCAAGGCATATTGGATTATGCGAGCGGAGTCGGATAAAATCTGTGCGGAATATGGTTTGTCTGTAATTGAAAATCCGGGCAGGGGTAAAAACTATGCGGAATGGAAAGCCGAGCATGAAAGCAGACCGACTGTAAGAGGACAGATAAGAGACGAACTCGATGAAATTATCAAGTGTTCATATACATATGAGCAGTTTTGGAGAATATTAAAACAGCGTGGGTATAAGATTAAGCGCGATGTAAAGTACATTGCATTAAAACCGGCATTTTCCCAAAGATATATCCGCCTTAAATCTCTTGGTGAAAATTATAGCAAGGAAGCAATAAGACAGCGAATTATAGCAACAAGAAACGGCATACGGATTTTGGATAAGCCTGCAACGGACTATAACGCTTGGCTTAATAAATACGAGCCAACAAAGCTACACGGATTTAAAGCTTTGTATTTTTATTATCTGTATCTGTTCGGAAAGATACGCAAAAAGGAAACACCTCAGAGAATATCTTTTTATATGCGTGAGGAGATAATAAAATTTGAGCGTTATCAAAAGCAATTTCATTTCTTGATTGATAATGATATTGAAACGACCGGTCAGCTCAATGATATGAAACAAAACACAGAGGATAAAATTGCAGAATTGACATTAAAACGGGCGAGTCTATATAGCAAACCAAACACCAAAAATGAAATTTATGATATAAACATCGAATTAAAAGAACTTAGATCAAAACTCCAAATGTGCAATAATATATTGGAAGATGCGAAACGTATTCAGATGAATTATAACAGGGCATTAGAACTTGAAGAAGAAGCTGAGCGGCAGAATAAATATAGAAATAAAAATCAAATTATGAGATAGAATTGGAGGAGCTTATGAAAATTATAAAATCAATCATTATTTTAACTGTGGTAACAGTATTTACGATAACTACCGTCAGTTGACAGCAGTTTGTTTCTAATTGCAAGGAAACTTCTATTAGAAATGTAATTATAAACAACATATGTCCCATTGCATATAAAAGCGATGGGATTTTTGTTTAATGTTAATAAAATTCTGTTTTCGTGTTATTTGTTGTTGCATTTATCACTTTTTTATGATATAATAAATTTAATAATATGATTATGAGGTGTAAAACAATGGCTGTCAGTTATAATAAATTATGGAAATTGCTAATTGATAAAAATATGAAAAAGAAAGAACTGGGAAAAGCAGCAGGTATAAGTAATTCGCTGATAGCAAAACTTGGCAAAAATGAAAATGTTACAGTAGATGTGCTTGTTAGAATATGTAGTGCACTTGATTGTCAAATTGATGACATAATGGAATTAGTGCCCGACGACATAAAAACTATTTAATGAGGTAAAGCATATGGATATAACAAATAAACCTACATATATCAGTTTGTTCAGCAGTGCAGGTGTGGGGTGTTACGGATTTAAATTAGAAGATTTTGAGTGCGTGGCTACTAATGAGTTGATTCCACGTAGGCTCGAAATACAAAAATTTAATAACAAATGCAAATACGACAGCGGATATATTTGTGGTGATATTACAGAAGCGGAAACAAAGAATTCGCTCTATTCACAAATTGAGCTGTGGAATAAAAAAGAAAAGATATCACGAATTGATGTTGTCGTTGCAACACCGCCTTGTCAAGGTATGTCAGTTGCAAATCATAAAAAAAGCAGAACTGAGATTGTTAGAAATTCATTGGTGGTTGAATCAATAAAAATTATTAAGAAAATAAATCCACTGTTTTTTATATTTGAAAATGTTCCTGCATTTATGAAAACTGTATGTACTGATATAGATGGGAACAATAAAACTATAGCTGAAGCAATCGAGAATAATCTCGGAAAAGCATACTCATACACATCGAGAATTATAAATTTTAAAAACTATGGGGCTTGTTCAAGTAGACAAAGAACTGTCGTGATAGGAGTATCTACAGATTATGCAGATGAGATTTCTCCGTTTGAGTTATATCCGGATTTGGTTGATGAACGAACATTAAGAGAAGTAATCGGTGATTTGAAACCATTAGAAAAATTCGGTGAAATAGATGAGAATGACATATATCATTCATTCAGAGTATATCCCGAATATATGAGGGAGTGGATAAAAGACCTCACAGAGGGACAGTCGGCCTTTGACAATGTCGATGACAGTAAAAAACCTCACCAAATAAAGGACGGGAAAATTGTTATTAACCAACGGAAAAATGCAGATAAATATACTCGGCAATATTGGGATAAGGTGGGTCCTTGCATTCATACACGAAACGATCAGCTGGCCAGCCAAAACACAGTGCATCCGTCTGATGACCGTGTATTCAGCATAAGAGAACTGATGAGAATGATGACCGTTCCTAATTCGTTTAAATGGGTAGCGGATGA
>CALXQE010000002.1 GCA_944390495.1 uncultured Clostridia bacterium | reverse complement strand
CTTGCCGGAAGATATACACAGACAGACAGTCTTGTTTCTGCTTTGTCTAAAAATATAAATGAAAAATATGTTGAGGAAGAACAAAATGCTCCTGTAAGTACTGAAGCAGCTCAAATGCCGGATATGCCGCCGGCAGAAAAACAAACAGAGGTAAATATAATAGAAAAAAATTCCAAAACAGCTATTCAAGAAGGATGGAGTGAAGTTCATAAATCAGACATTATGCTCTCCGAAGGACAGACAGCACAGATAAAATTGTATACTTCAGCCGGAAAGGATACTGACGGTACATTGGTGTATGATGACGGAAATCAATGGATTTTGGAGGTTGAACATGGCGGTGAATATTATACCCTTGTTAATAAGTATGTACAACTTGGAAAGGTAAATTATATTGCCGGTGAAGATGAAAATGGCGAGGAATTTATTACTGCAATTATATCTACCGGTGCAGGCTTGTCTGTTGAACGCTATACGTACAATGGAACAGCCTTTGAAGGACAGGTGGTATATAATTCAAGCGGACTTAATATAAGAAGTTCTACTTTTTAATGAAAAGCATAAAATTATAATTTTTAAATAAAATAATAAAAATGAAAGGGTGATTTTTATGGCAATCGAATTGACAAAAGCAACATACGAAGGAGAGGTTTTAAAATCTAATATACCTGTATTGGTGGATTTCTGGGCATCATGGTGTGGTCCTTGTAAAATGGTTGCACCTGTAATCGAACAGCTTTCTCAAGAATATGAAGGAAAGGTAAAAGTATGCAAGGTAAATGTTGATGACGAAGGTGAATTGGCATCACAAAATGCAATAGTATCTATTCCTACTGTAATATTGTTTGTAGACGGAAAGCCGGTAAAGAAAATGGTTGGTGCTCATTCTATTGATGATTATGAAGATGTAATCGATGAATTTATATGAGTAAATATTCAAAATGGTGTATAATTATTCGTATGGTTTGAATAATTATACACCATTTTTTGTGTATTTAGACTTTTTTTACAAAAACACTTGCATTTTTATACAAAAAGGAGTATAATTCAAAAGGTATTCTAATTTGGGAGGAAAAATTATGCTTGAAGAAATTAAACAACTTGATAAAAAATATTATATGAATACCTTCGGCGACAGACTTCCCGTTTGTTTTGAAAAGGGAGAAGGATTAAAATTAATTGATGATAAAGGTAAAGTTTATTATGACTTTTTAGGAGGTATTGCTGTAAATGCAATCGGTCATGGACATAAGGATTTTACAGATGCATTAAAAAAACAGCTTGATAAGGTCATACATACATCAAGTTTATATTACATAGAAAATCAGGCGAAGCTTGCAGAGAAGATAGTAGAAAATACATGTGCGGATAAGGTGTTTTTTGCAAATAGCGGTGCTGAGGCTAATGAGGGAGCATTTAAACTCGCAAAGATATATTTTTATAAAAAGGGTATTGAAAAATATGAAATAATAACCCTTGATAAATCATTCCACGGCAGAACTCTTGCAACGGTAGCGGCAACAGGACAGGAAAAGTATCAAAAGCCATATCGTCCATTAACTCCCGGTTTTAAGCAGGTTGAGCCGAATAATTTTGAGGCAGTAAAGGCTGCTGTAACTGATAAAACAGCGGCAATTATGATAGAGCTTGTGCAGGGTGAAAGCGGAGTTCATCCGATGGATAAAGAGTATGTACAGTCACTAAGACAGCTTTGTGACGAAAAAGATATAATACTTATTTTCGATGAAGTACAAACAGGTATGGGCAGAACAGGACATTTATTTGCTTATGAAATGTATGGTGTTGAACCTGATATATTCACATCTGCAAAGGCACTTGGCTGTGGTATTCCAATCGGTGCTGTATGTGCAAAGGAAAAAGTGGCAGCAGCATTTGAACCGGGTGACCATGGTACTACATTTGGAGGTAATCCGTTTGCAACAGCAGCAGGACTTGCAGTATTTGATATATTTGAAAAGGAAAATGTAGTGAAAAATGCCGAGGAAATGGGTGAGTATTTCAAAAATTCTCTTAATGAATTAAAAGAAAAGCATTCTGAAAAAATCATAGAAATAAGAAATGCCGGACTTTTAATCGGTATACAAGTTGAAGATTCCATTGCTAAGGCAGTGTTTAATAAATTATTTGAAGAAAGAATACTTACAAGTTTATGCGGAGGAAACACAATCCGTATAGCACCGCCGTTGATTATTAAAGAAACGGATGTAGATTTGTTTGTAAGTACACTTGATAAAATTTTGGAGGTAATGTAAAGATGAAGGATTTAATCAGCTTGCATGATTTGACACAAGATGAAGTTAAAAATCTGTTGGAGCTTGGTATAAAGCTAAAAAATGAACAAAAAAATGGTATTGAACATCATATTCTAAAGGGAAAGACACTTGGAATGATTTTTACAAAATCATCAACAAGAACAAGAGTATCTTTTGAAGTAGGAATGACACAGCTTGGAGGTTATCCGCTGTTTCTGTCGTCTAATGATATACAGCTTGGACGTGGTGAATCAATTTACGATACAGCTAAGGTACTTGAAAGATTTCTTGATGGAATTATGATAAGAACATTTGCACATCAGGATGTTATTGATCTTGCTGAATATGCAAATATTCCGGTAATAAACGCACTTACAGACTTACTTCATCCATGTCAGGTACTTGCAGACCTTATGACAACGTATGAACATAAGGGTAAGCTTGAAGACTTAAAACTTGCATACATAGGTGACGGCAATAATATGGCACATTCGCTTATGTACGGCTGTGCAAAGGCAGGTATGGATTGTGCTATTGCTACTCCTGATAATTATCAATGTGACAGTGAAGTTGTGGCAAATGCCAAGGATGATTTTAAAAAGTCAGGCAGAGAACTTATACTTACAAATGACCCGGTAGAAGCAATTAAAGATGCAGATGTAGTATATACAGATACATGGGTATCAATGGGTCAAGAGGCAGAAAAGGCAGAAAGACTTAAAGTATTTATGCCGTATCAAGTTAATGCCGAACTTATGAAGCATGCTGACGGTAACGCAGTATTTATGCACTGTTTGCCGGCATACAGAGGCTATGAAGTGACAGAAGATGTTATTGACGGACCTCAGTCTGTTATTTTTGATGAAGCTGAAAACAGACTTCATGCTCAAAAGGCTGTTATGGCTACATTAATGGGATAGTTTAAACAGAGAGTAGGGAAGTTATAATGGAAAATGATTACCAGTCGTTATTCCAAGTGCGTCTTGCAAATTACGAGGACATACCTGCGATTATGAATATAACACGTGAAGCTTTTGTTAAATACCAGCAGATGTCCGGAGTTGAAAACCTTGCCGCACTTGCAGAGTCATATAATGACGTTAAACATGATATAGATACAAAGGTTGTGCTTTTGGCACTGTCTGACGGTGACCCTGTCGGAAGTGTACGAGTTGAGGTAATGCCTGATAAAACAGCATATCTATCAAGATTTGCCGTTAAAATCACAAGCCAAAACAACGGCATAGGAAAGTCAATAATGAACCTTGTTGATAAAATAATGATAAAAAAGGGCGTAACGCAAATACGTCTGCATACAGGTTCAAAAATAACATCGCTTATACGTTTTTATTACGGACGAGGTTTTTATATAGACTCTACTGATAAATCAAGGGGATATGTAAGAGCTTTGCTTATAAAAGATTATGAAAAAAAAGATTGCTAAAAAAACTCCGCATTATGCGGAGTTTTTTTCTACTTCAATTCAATTCTTATAGAGAATGAAAAGTGTGTTTCATCAAATCTGTATTGTTTTTGTGTAAGAGGACCACAACTGTTTTGACCTATACCGTTTTGTTTATAATCAATGCAAAGTACGGTGTCTTTACATTTTTTTAGCTCAAAATTGTGCATTTTTCCGGTAAGTTCCTCTTGAGTGTATTTAAGTGCACTAAATGAAAATGGCGTTTCAGATTTTATGTTGAAAAACTTAGTTTCAACATAACGTGTACCGTAATGACTTCCGTTTTCCTGTGGTTTTATATAATCTTCGTACATATTTGTAACATCGTCTTTAAATTCACCGAGATATGTACATAAATGTTTGTCGCTGTAACTTTCGTAAGGACCGTAACCGCAGTATTTAATCTTTTTACCTTTTGTAAAGAAACGCAAACCAAAACGTGGAAGTGTTGGTAAATCTTCAGTCTTTTCAGCGTCTGTTTTCATATCTATGGTGCCATCAGCATACACTGTCCAGGTAGTTTTAAGTTTAAGAATAACACGCTGTGAAACAGCAGTAAGACCGCTTTTGCATTTTATTTCTATATTGTTTGTGTTATTGGTTATTTCATAGCTGTAAACGTAAGGAACAACTTTATCATAGCCTGCATTTTTCCAGTCGCCCATTATGTTTCTGTCATTATCAGTAGGTGCACGCCATATATTCCATTCAACAGGTCTTGTTATGGTTTGAGAATCTTTTTTCAGACTACTCCAGTTACCAATAGCTTTGTCAAATATGTATTCAAAGTTATTGCCGGAAATAGTTATATTTCTGCCTTTTTCAGATACATTTACTGTATTGTCAGAATTTATGGCTTGAAGTGTTTGTATATATGGGTCATTTATTATAAGTTGCTCAAAACCGATCTCAAAACCTTTTTTAGCCCATGGTGTATCTTTTTTTAGATAAGCTTTTACCATCAGTATGTCACCTTCAGGGCGTGTAAAACTTTTTTTACCTCTTGGCATTACATCGAAAGTCATTTCTTTTCCGTTTACTTCAAATGTAAGCATTTCATCAAGGTCGCAGAAATCATATCTGTTTTCAACAACCATAATGTTACTGTATGAAGTTATAGAAAATGGTTTAATGGCTTGCTTGTATTCTAAAAGACCTGTATGAGGACGTCGGTCAGGGAATACAAGACCATCGACACAGAAGTTACTGTCATGTGGATATTCGCCAAAATCACCGCCGTAAAAATATTTGCCGTCACCCATGTCGATTGCATGGTCGCACCATTCCCAGGCAAAAGCACCAAAGAATCCATCATAGCGATACATTCTGTCAATGTATTCTTTTATACCGCCGGGACCGTTACCCATAGCGTGAATAAATTCACACTGCATATATGGTTTAATAACACCAAGACGTTTCTTTTCGTTTTTCGATAAACCGCTTTCGGATAAGGTAATCCATTCACCGGCACCGCCGTATTCAGTTCCGCTGCCGTTGCTTGACCTTTTCCATACATATTCACCTGGATTTTTAAAATACTTATCAATCCATTCGTAATCTGCATACATTGTACTTTCAACATCAAGCATTGAAAGGTCGTTTATGTGACTGCCCGTTTGCCACATACTGCTTTCGTAATGTGTAAGGCGTGTTTTGTCATATTCCTTTACCCATTTTCCGGCAATTTCAAAGTTTTCGCCGTAACCGCCTTCGTTTCCAAGTGACCATATACATACGCAAGTACGGTTTTTATCACGGATAACATTTCTTTGAACTCTGTCTAAAATTGCATTTTTCCAAGCAGGATCTTGAGCTAAAAGACCGAATGTTTCAGCCTGTGAACCGCCGAAAAATGAAGCGACTCCGTGAATTTCAATATCGGATTCATCTATAACATACATTCCGTATTCATCACACATTTGTGTAAACCACGGTGCGTTTGGATAGTGGCTTGTACGAATGGCATTCATATTGTGCTGTTTCATAAGTACAATATCTTTTTCGGCTTGCTTACGGCTTATTGTGTATCCGGTTACAGGATCACTGTCATGACGGTTTGCACCTTTCATTTTAATAGGCTTGTTATTAAAAAGCACAATTCCGTCAACAATTTTAATTTCTCTTATACCTACTCTTTCACGGATAACTTCATCGTCAGTTACAAGATAAAGTGTATAAAGATATGGATTTTCTGCATTCCATAAAACAGGGTTATTAATTGTTATTTCACTATTAGTACCTGAATATATAGTTTTACTGCCGTCTTTTAATATGTATGATACATCTGTATCGGATTTTGCGGAAATTTTTATTTTACCGCTTATATCTGTTGTTATGAAATAGTCACGGATATGTTTTTGGGGACGATTTAAAATATATACATCTCTAAAAATTCCGCTCATTCTGAATTTGTCCTGGTCTTCAAGGTAACTTCCGTCACACCATTTTAAAACAAGGACACAAAGAGTATTGCTGCCTTTTTTTACAAAGTCAGTAATATCAAATTCACTTGTTGAATGAGAAACTTGGCTGTATCCAACAAACTCACCGTTTATCCATACATAGAAACATGAATCTACACCTTCAAAATTAAGGTATTTTCGGTAATTATCTTCACAGCTGAAATTTGTCACATAACAGCCGCAAGGATTGTTATATGGCACATAAGGCGGGTTGTAGGGGAATGGGTAACGAGTGTTTGTGTATTGATGGTGGTCGTATCCCTGTGTTTGCCAACATGAAGGCACATCTATTTTATCAAAACCATCTGTGTTGCCGTTTATGAAATCATCAGGTACTTCATCTATGCAGCCATAGTACATGAAATGCCATTTTCCGTTTAGATACTGAACTCTGTCGTATATCTCTTTTTCTGCATTTTCTAAACTTGAAGATGGCATAAAATATGCTCTGTTTTCTTCTGTTCCGAGGTGAAGAACGTTTGTATCTTGATAATATTTTTCTATAATCATAATGTAATCTCCTTCCTGATAATAACAGTATATTTTATATAGTTAAACTTGTCAATACAATTTGAAATATTGACAAAGAATTTTTATAGTTATATAATTATAATAAATTTTGGTAAGGAGTTTGTCAAAATATGGTACAGCTATAACGGTGTACTTATAAAATAAATATAATGAAATATAAAAATATAAAGCATGGGATTTTTAAAAAACGTATTAACAGATTTGTGGCAGAAATAGTTATTGACGGTGTTACAGAAAAGTGCCACGTAAAAAATACAGGCCGCTGTGGTGAGCTGTTTGTAGCAGATGCTGATGTACTTGTTCAAGAATGTGACGGCGGAAATCGAAAGACAAAGTATGATTTAATTTCTGTATATAAGGACGATAAATTGTTCAATGTAGACAGTCAGTCACCTAATAAGGTAGTAAATGAGTTTTTGCAAAGTGGCGGTTTGTTTGAAAAAATAATGTTAATAAAACCTGAAACTAAATATAAAAATTCAAGGTTTGATTTTTATGTGGAAACAGAAACTGAAAAGGCATTTATAGAAGTTAAAGGTGTGAATCTTGTAATTGACGGCGTGGCATATTTTCCTGATGCACCTACGGACAGGGGAGTAAAGCATATTAAAGAACTTTGTGAATGCGTAAAGGACGGATATAATGCTTATGTTATATTTGTAGTACAAACAGCAGGTGTTTACAGTGTAATGCCAAACTATGATACACATATTGAATTTGCAAAAGCACTTGAGTATGCGGCGAACAATGGTGTTAAAGTTTTGGCATATAACAGTAGAGTTGGAGAGGATTTTACTGTTATAAATGAAAAAATAGATGTATGTTTTAGATGAAAGGTTATAAAATGGAAAAAATAAGATTAAATCCTGAATGTATAAGTTGTTTGATGAAAAAGCATCTGGAAGCCTATCCTAAAGAAACAAGCAGATTAGATAAAATTCAGTATATGCAAAGCATATTAAAAATTATTTCAGATGCAGATAAAGAAATGAGTGCTCCGGAGCTATTAAGTCAAATAAATGAAGTTAAAAGGGATATGTTTGGAAAAGCAGAGGATTTTAGTGAGATAAAAAAGCATTTTAACGGTATGATGATGTCTTTTGAAACTGATATAATGAGCAAAATCAATTCAGCAAATGATTCGTTAAAAATGGGACTGTGTTATGCGATGACAGGTAACTATATAGATTTTGGTGCCTTAGACAGTGTCGGAGAAGATAAGCTCAGGGAGCTTATTGAAAACGTAAATGAAAATATGATAGGTGATAATGAGTACGAGGGATTTAAAAGAGAGATAGAAAAGTCAAAGAGGGTAGTATATCTTACAGATAACTGCGGTGAAATTGTATTTGATAAAGTGTTTATATCAGTTATCAAAAATATGTTTCCGGATGTTTCCATTACTGCAATAGTAAGAGGATATGATGTACTTAATGATGCAACAATGACTGACGCTAATGAAATAGGTCTTGATAAAGTCGTAGAGGTGATTGATAATGGTACAGATATTGCCGGTACTTGTCTTGACAGAATTTCAGAAAAGGCAAGCAAAATTATTGACAGTGCAGATTTAATAATATCAAAGGGACAGGGGAATTTTGAAACACTCCAGAT
>CALXQE010000001.1 GCA_944390495.1 uncultured Clostridia bacterium | reverse complement strand
GATATATAATCAAAATTTCAGCCGTGAAAAAATAAACGATGAGGAATTTGATGAAATTGTAAGAAGTTATTTAGGTGAAAATTGGTTTGTAAGCGGTCAGCAATTTTTCTTGTCACCGGGAAATTGTATAAATTACGCAATTACGATGTTTGACGCTTTGCAGATATATGATTTGTATTTGGAGGATAATGAGGCAGGACTTGATAAATATTTTGAAGCGTGTTCGTACGACAAAGGCTCATATAGTGAGGTTACGGAAAAATTAGGTCTTGAAAGTGCTTTCAGTGAAAATGCGGCAGAAGTATTGAAAACAGTAACTAATGATATATTTAAGAATTTGTATGAAGTGGACTATGATACAGCTTTAAACTATTTTGAGAATGAAACATATATTGGAAAGGTATTTCCTACAAATCAGAAGGTAAGCATAAACGGCGGTGAGCCGCAAACACTTTTTGCTTATACATCAGGGGATTATAATTATATCGGAGTCCGTGATCTTGCTGTACTTTTAAATGGCACATCATCGCAGTTTGACGTAGAATATGACACAGAAACATCTACCATAAACATAATATCGGATAAGCCTTATGCACCTGACGGCAGTGAATCGGAAGTTATGGCTGACATTAAAACAGCAGGACAAAAGGCAGCGGGTACATACTTTCTTCAGCGTGACGGTCAGGTTATGAGTGTTGGAGGTATGGTTTACGTGAACGGTCATAATTATTTTAGGCTAAGGGGACTGGCAGAAATGGGAATTGTTGATATAGCAGTTGATTATGACGAAAAAACGAATACAGTTCTTATAAATACACCGTAAATATATTATCTATAAAGAATAAAACTTTATATAAAACCTCCGTGTTGTAAAAACATGGAGGTTTTTGTGGTTTTACAAAGAGTGCATTTTAATCTGTAAATTATACTCAAATATTAAAGGAATATATGAAAATATATCTTTGCATTGCGGGATATGCAAAGAAAACGACAGGATTTACAAAGTTGTGTTGATTTCTGAATTTTATGTGTTATAATACGAATTAGACATAACATAACTGTTATTTTAATAGTTGTTATAATGTAATTTTTGAAGAAAGGAGGAAATATAAAAATGAAAAACATGAAAAAAATAGCAAAGAATGTCATTGTTAAATATGGTAGTTTAATAGCTGGCTGTGCATTTGCATGTGTAGCGATGGCTGCAAACTCTGCTTGTTTCGGACCGTTTTATGAAATGGAAGAACCGGAAGGTTTAGAGAAGTTTAAAAAAATTAACTAATACGATGTTTAGTTAATACAGTTTTGTTGAAAATGAAAAATGACATTTGAAAAAAGTCTAATAGAAAACAGTAGATTTAGTTTTTCTAAATTAGTGGGGAAGAAAAACTTTATAGCTTGAAAAAAAGGATGGATTGACTGTTTTATTATAAATTATCTTACATAATCAAATGTTCATTTGCAATTTTATTATCGTTTTCTCCAATTAAATTTATGCAGATAAATGGAATTATGGATAAAATTTGAAAAAATTTTTTCTTCAAGGACGGGATGGGTTTCTGTCCTTTTTTACGTTAAACTTATAATACGTTTTTATCAATATAGTTTTAATGGCAGAAAATTAGTTTATGCTTTTTATTTTGTTTAAAATTCGTCAAAGGATTCGTGCAAATTTTTATTGCTGCTGAAGAAAAAACTTGATGTTTTTTCAGGATAATATCAAGACTTATCTTTAATTCTGGATAAATAGTCTAAAATAGTGTATGAGGTGAAGGTGTAAAGTTGATACAGCACCTGAAACAGATTTTTCCTGAGCAGCAGCAATAAAATATCTTGAAATACGAATTTTCATAATAGTCTCCGAATATTTTGATACAGCAATTATAATAGTTTTTAATATAACTGTTAAGCATAGATAACTATTCAATATAAATATTTGACATTCAATATAAAATGTTCTAAAATGTAAATAGAGAATGGGATTTTAATAATAATTATGTTAAGTAATATTAAAAAGTATTTTTAGGAGTGATTAAAATGATAAAACAAACAGCGGGAAGAGATAGTTTAGGAGAATTCGCACCTAAATTTGCCCAGTTAAATGATGATATTTTGTTTGGTGAAGTGTGGGCGAGAGAAGATAAACTGCCGCTGAAAATACGTTCTATTGTCACGGTAACTTCGCTTGTAAGTAAAGGTATTATAGACTCATCATTTGCTTACCACATGAAAAGTGCAAAAAATAACGGTGTAACAAAAGATGAAATGGCTGAAATTTTAACACACATTGCATTTTATGCGGGATGGCCAAATGTATGGGCAGCATTTAATGTTGCAAAAGAGGTATATTCTGAAGAAGATACAGCAAATAATCATGGTGGCATGTTTGGATTAGGAGAAGAAAATCGTGAATATGCACAGTATTTTATAGGAAATAGTTACTTAAAACCTTTGACGAATCCAAAGGAAACTGTTTTTGTGGCAAACGTAACGTTTGAGCCGGGGTGCCGTAATAATTGGCATATTCATCATGCGTCTAAAGGCGGTGGACAGTTACTGTTGTGTGTGGAAGGTGAAGGCTGGTATCAGGAGGAAGGAAAGGAAGCGAAAAGCCTTAAAGCCGGTGATGTAGTTACTATCCCGGCAGGTGTTAAGCATTGGCATGGTGCAAAATCAGACAGTTGGTTTAGTCATCTTGCAATGGAATGTCCGGGAGAAGATACATTTAACGAATGGCTTGAGCCTGTGACAGATAAAGAATACAGTAAATTATGATATTATAGGAGGAATTACTATGTTAGGTAATTTTACTTATTGCAATCCAACAAAATTATATTTTGGAGAAAACTCACTTCAAAATTTAGAAACAGAACTTTGTAAATACGGAAAGAATATAATGCTTGTTTATGGAGGAGGCTCTATTAAGGAAAATGGTATTTATGATAAAGTAATTACAATTTTAAACAAGTGTGGCAAAACTGTTTTTGAAGATGGTGGTGTTATGCCAAATCCAACGGTAGAAAAATTATACAGCGGCTGTAAAATTGCAAAAGAAAATAATATTGATTTAATTCTTGCAGTGGGCGGCGGATCTGTATGTGATTATTCAAAGGCAGTATCTGTATCAGCTTATTGTGAGGAAGATCCATGGGATAAATATTATCTTAAAATGGAAGATGTAGATAATAAAATTATTCCGGTGGGCTGTGTTTTGACTATGGTAGGAACAGGTTCAGAAATGAACGGAGGAGCGGTTATTACTAATCATGATGCTAAATTGAAAATAGGTCATGTGTTTGGAGATAATGTGTTTCCTAAATTTTCAATATTAAACCCGACATTTACATTCACACTTCCCAAATATCAAATGGTTGCAGGATTTTATGATATTTTTAATCATATTACAGAACAGTATTTTTCAGGTGATGATGATAACACATCTGATTATATAATGGAAGGTTTGATGAAATCACTTGTTCATAGTTCAAAAATTGCGGTTAAAAATCCAAATGACTATGAAGCGAGAAGTAATATTATGTGGACTGCAACATGGGCACTTAATACCCTTGTTGCAATGGGAAAGTCAACTGATTGGATGGTTCATATGATTGGTCAGGCGATAGGTGCATATACCGACGCCACACACGGTATGACACTTTCTGCCGTTTCATTGCCGTATTACAGATATATATTACCATACGGACTTGCAAAATTTAAGCGTTTTGCGGTTAATGTGTGGAATATAAGTACAGATAGCAAAAGTGATGAAGAAGTAGCTTTGGAGGGATTATGTGCAATGGAACAATGGATGAATGAAATTGGTCTTGTAATGAATATTTCAAAGCTTGGTGTTACGGAAGATATGATTTCCGGTATTGCAGACAGTACATTGATTTTAGAAGGCGGCTATAAGATTATGACTCGTGATGAAATTGTGGAGATTTTAAAAAAATCAATGTAAATTTTAATTAGATTAAATGTGCTGTATATTTTTATAAAAGTGCTAAATTAAAAAACCGGAGATTTTTTCTCCGGTTTTTATTGTTTGTATCCTATATTGGATATTTTATATGATAAGTAGTATAATAAAAATATAAAAGAAAGGATAGAGTACATATCAATAATTAATGGGTGTCACTAAATCTTTTACAAAGAAATTTTAACGCTGACAAATCTTGTCAAAAATAGTTTGGCGATATTAAATACATTCCAACCGATGAGGGGTGGCTTTATGCCGCAATTCTTATAAAGAATCCTGTTACATAATATCAGAGTTAATCTACCTTTTTGTCAATATGTTTTGATTGATTGTTTCTATTTACACATCCGTTTCCGATACTACCAATTGTTTTTTTCCGGTTCTGATGTTTGGCATAATTTCATCTGTAAATCTTATAAAGAATTGTAAGTGTGTAAGGTTTTTTTCTTGAAGTATCTGACTCATAATCTTCAGAATTTTATTTCTAATCGCATTTTGCATTTCTACTTTTTCTATTTGTGCTATCATTTCAAAAGTTGTATCATCAATTTTTCTAAACTGATAGTCCAAAAGTCCTTCAACACATATTCCTTCGACAGCAAGCGGGTGTAAAAATTCTTTTTTACCATCTTTTCCGTTGAACCACATTACATCTTCGTTCCTTCCTATAATTGTTTCAACGATTGAAAAAGGGAATCTGCCGTGCTGAGATTTTGTATATACGAGCTTATCGGAAATCTTATAGCGTATTAGCGGCTGCACAAAGTTATAAAGACAGGTAAGATATATACAGTCTTTTTCAACCTCTATTATATTCAAATCATCAAACAGATACATTCCGTCACATACATCATCTTCTATTCCCAGTGCTAAAGACTCACTGGCACCGTAAAAATTATAAATTTCCGTATTAAATACCTTTTTTAAATAACTGCGAAGTCCGGCACTTAACGGCTCACCGCATGATACAATCCTTTCTATACTTAATTTTAAATTATCTCTCTCTATAAGCTCTCCCAAAACTTTAATTGCAGAAGGATATCCAATTATCATATTGGGATTAAAATGACGAATTTTATCTATCCACTCGTTAAGAGGTATGTTTATATCGAGAAATAATTGTTTTGCACCAACACCATTTATTCCGTCGCTGACAGACATTGCACCTCCGTACCTTCCGTCTGTTGCCGCTATGTAAAGAACACGAGGTCCTTTCAAGAGAAATTTCAGCATCTTAGGCAATGACATATTCCAAAGAGCACCCCGTATAATTCCTACAAGCATACTATTCCATGCATGATTGTCATATACAAAATAATTTGGTTTTCCCGTACTGCCTGATGAATGTACTACATGATATTTTTCTTTAAAAATTTTATTGTCCAGACTTTCTTCTTCGTCAAACTTACACAGCTGCTCTTGTTTTAAGTCTGATGTAGTTACAATCTTATCAAAATTGTCAATCAGTTTTAATTTATCAATACATGGAAATGCAGAAAGAGGAATGGATTTTATGTCTTCCTTTGTTATCCCACTTTTATTAAAGCTGTTTCTGTAATATTCTGAATTTTCATAAGCATAGACCAAGAGATCATAGAGCTTTTTTTCCTGAATTCTTTTTATTTGCTCCTTTGTTTTTTTCGTATTTGATCTTAGTTTACAAAGATTAAAAAGTAAACCGATATAGTTCATATTTGGACCTCCTTATATCTCACATTAAAAATATATTTATTTTCAAAATTTTCACGATGGTAATAATGTACTTCACCGCTCGTCTGATTGAAAACTATACTCCATTCAACCTGTACTGCTGAGAGTCCGTCCTCTAATTTAATCGGTTCGTCCGACAGTGTGACAGGAACGTGGGGAGTAATAGATTCAGTTTTTTATTGTCCCCAAAATATCTTAACAATAAAATCACACCAACGATTATTACCCCAATAATAAATAGTCTATATATATTTTTATTCATACGTTACCGTCACATTTCCGCTCCCGAGTATATTTTTAAGTCCTGTAGTATCATCAATATAGCCGATTTTTGTATAGCTGTAGGAGCTTTGGAAAGTTTCATAAAAAAGCACCAGACAACTTGAACCGTATAACATTAAATCTCCTTCTTTAATTATTCCGGGAAGTGTGCTGTCCGTGGGAAGAGAGCTGTCAAAATAATAATACTTCTCATTTCTGTTCAGTTCATTCATTGTAATTGTCATGGGAAGCATTGATTTAAAAGCTTTTGCCGTCTCATTATCATAAAGTACAGCTGTAAATGTATATCCGTTCACCGTAATTTCTACAATATTATCACTGTCATTAATTTCTTTCATATTTGTTGTAACCGCGTCACACAATGGTCTTAAAGTATCTCTGTTCCACAAAAAAGCTTTTATGGTATCTGTTTCTCTTATTCCCGAAAAATCTTCCGTTGGATTTAATGTGAGTGTTCCGCTGCCCGAATGCGACTTTGCTTCAATCATAATATTGTCACGGTACAAAGCTGTCATAAATATACTATCCGAAGGCACATTATATGCGGTGATATTTCCACCGCTTATTTCGATGTTTGCCGCTAACACAAATGCGTGCGTCGTCAGCAGTACAACAAATGTAATTACAAATATCTTTAATTTCATTTTTCTCCCGCCTTTCTTATTTTATATATGAGAAAATCAATACACTCAAGCTGTCTTTGAACAGGGTGCAGTATGTTTAGAATATTGTCTCTCTGCTCTTGCAGTAAACGTAACATATCTTTTTTTCTGCCTTCAGTCTTTATAAAACTTTTAATAGTCGTGTCATCACATCCCGCATCGTGCAGAGCAAGTAACAAGTCTTTTTCAGACACTGAAAAACCATTTATATTCAGTTCAGTCACCTCTTAAGTTTGTTGTTGGTTTTATTATATAATTTTTATTTTGAAATGTCCAATACTTATATACAATATCATTCTATACTTGACAGGCATAGTTGTCTGTGTTAAAATACCATTAAATTAAACGCCAAAAGGTAGGTGAATATATGGAAATCAGAGTATTAAAATATTTTCTTGCAGTGGCAAGAGAGGAGAATATCTCAGCCGCAGCGGAAAGTCTTCACGTAACACAGCCAACATTATCAAGGCAGCTAATGGATCTGGAAGATGAACTTGGAAAGACTCTGTTCACACGAGGGAACAGACGCATTGTGCTTACTGAGGAGGGCATGATTTTAAGAAAACGAGCTGATGAAATTATAAGTCTTGTTGATAAAACTGAATCTGAAATTATGAAATTCGATGATAATATAAGCGGTGATGTATATATTGGTGGGGGAGAAACGGAAGGTATCAGATTAATTGCACAGACAGCCAAACAGCTCAATGACGAAGGATATAATATCAGATATCATATGTTTAGCGGAAATGCTATTGATATTTCCGAAAAAATCGACAAAGGATTACTTGATTTCGGTATTTTTATCGAAGCCTCAAATTTACAAAAATACAATTCTATACGATTGCCATATACAGACACATGGGGAGTACTCATGCGAAAAGATAGCCCTCTTGCATTAAAAAAAGAAATTTGTCCTGATGATTTATGGGATGTTCCGCTGATTACATCACAGCAGTCTGATACAAATAACGAACTTTCAAATTGGATTAAGCGTGATAAATCACAGCTTAATATTGCAGCCACATATAATCTTTTATATAATGCTTCTCTTATGGTTGAAGAGGGTATAGGGTATGCACTGTGCATTGACAGACTGGTTAGAATAACGGATGACGGACCTTTATGTTTCCGTCCTTTAAAACCAAAACGCACCGCAAGGCTGGATATTGTCTGGAAACGATATCAGGTGTTTTCTAAAGCGGCTGAAATGTTCCTCAAAAAATTGCAAGAAAATTTTTCGGAATAGTATATTCTAAAAAAATCAGTGCCGGTACATATATACTGACACTGATTTTTATTTATTAAAATGCTTCATTAAAGAATGACTCTATATCGTCAAATGGGATAAGGTCAACTCTGTCATATAAATCAATATGCATGGCTCCAGGAATCACAACAAGTTCCTTAGGTTCTTCTGCCATTTCATAAAACTCTTCACTCATTGATCTGGAGTGAGCTATATCTCCTGTTATGAACATAATAGGTCTTGGAGAAATATCATCTATATGATTTAGAAGTGAATAATTTGCAAATGAAAGAGAGCTCGTATTCGTAAATGCCCCACCTGAATTAGGATGCCAGCCACGTTTCATAGCATAGAATGTCCACCATTCAATGTTTGTACCTGTAAGATCAGCAGGAAATTCTGTAAGAGGTGCATCAGCAGGATATGTTCTCGCATATGCAGGCATACCATTTTCAAAATCTGTCCATCTCTGTTCTGAAAGACCTGTTATCATACTATTTCGTTCATCACTGCTCATGTTGTTACCCATAGCACTTATATCATACATAGAAGATGTAACAACCGCTTTTATTCTGGTATCCATAGCAGCATCAGAAAGGGCAAAACCACGCTTTGCAAGCTCGTTTGCATATACACCCGGTCCCTGTTCCTTAACTCCACCGTCCCACGCAATAACGATAAAGTATAACTGCCATATCGGAACGTGTAACTGCACTTTGCGGCTTAAGAGTATCGCTTTCAGCATCAATTATCTCATTTGTGTAAGCCCAATTAATTGCATTGACAGCATAAGAAGAAATACTTTGAGTATCTGAATATGGGAGTACCGTATTGCTTATTTGTTCCTCGCCGTCAATTCGCCATAAAACAGACAAAATTTGTTCCTTGGTTAACGTGTCGAGAGGTCCAAAATGCTCCGCATCATATCCTTCAATTATTCCGGTATCTGCCGCCCAGCAAACTGCATCATAGTACCATGAGCCATCTTCTACATCTGAAAAAGATATTGTATCTGAAACCTCAGGACTGTTCTCATAACGGTGAAGAATTGTCACAAGCATTGCCCTTGAAGTGTTTACATCAGGAGAAAATTCCGTACCTGAAGTCCCCAGCATAAGTCCGTTTTCACGGCAGTATTCAACCGCTTCGGCATATGGTGCCGTTTCTGCTACATCAGTGTAGCTTGTTTCTGCCATAACAGCATTGAATGATGTCAAAGTTGTTATAGCTGCGATAAACAAAGATAGTACTTTTTTGTTCATTGTTCTGTCTCCTTTATATTTTTTTCGCTTTCGCTTATTTGAATTATATCAAACATTGATTAAAATGTCTAATACTTATAAATTATGCAGTGCTATGTTTTTTAAGCATAGTAGCTATTATACGTTTTATCTATAGAAATATATTCATTATAGGTATTTGATATTGTATCTTTTTTTTATTATAATAAAGGAAAGTAATTTAAAATTGTTTTAAGAAAGGTAAGTTAATTATGATGATGTTTATAAAAGGAATAATGATAGGTTTAGTTTTCGGTGTGCCGATAGGTGCTGTCGGCGTTTTGACAATAAGGCGTACTATTACATACGGAGCGAGAGCAGGATTTATTTCCGGCATTGGATGCAGTGCGGCTGATTTGTGCTACAGCAGTATAAGTATTTTTGGAATTACATTGATTTCAGATTTTATATTGCAATATCAAAATTTTATTTCACTGATAGGCGGAGCTTTTGTTGTTATAATGGGTATATGTTTTATGATAAAAAAACAGATTGTTGTACATGAAACTTCCGCAAGTGTAAAATTCCTCTCTTTTTTTACATCATCATTTATAATCGCAATAACCAATCCTTCAACGATTTTAACGTTTATGATGGCATTCACTATATTTAATGTCAGACAAATTAGTTCAGCCGGAGAAGGTATGGCAATAACCTTTGGGATACTTACAGGTACCTGCATTTGGTGGACCGCAATCTCCGTTATAATAGGACGTTTACGCAGACGACGTACAGAGCGGAATTTGCTTGCAGTTAATTACATACTCGGAATTCTTGTGTTACTGTTTGGATTGGGTATTCTTATAAAATCCTTCTATTCGTTTTAGGCATATAAATATATAAAATATAGGTATTGGACATTTAATATAATGAGTGGTACAATGAAAATAAAAAAGAGAGGAATGAATGTATTATGAAAAAATTATCCATATTTTTTCTTGTTTTTGCACTGACTGTATTGTCATCAACGGGATGCAGTGCACAGAATATACAAGAGAATACAGAAGATATTAAAATTATTTTGACAATCAACAAGCCGACCATGATTGTAAACGAAGAAGAAAAAAGTATTGATAATGAAGGAACGGTTCCTATTATCGTCAATGACAGGACACTTCTCCCCGTAAGAGCTGTAACCGAGGCCATGGGCGGAAGCGTAGAATGGAACGAATATTCACGTACCGTTACTCTTACAAAAAATGAAGAAACAATAAAACTTACAATTGACTCTGAAATCGCCCTTTTAAACAGTGATGAAAAAATCCTTGATACTGCTCCAACTATTATCAATGACAGAACAATGCTGCCTATTAGGTTTATCGCAGAAAGTTTTTGTTTTAATGTGGAATGGGATGGACAAACACAAGAAATAACCATTTTACAAGACTCGACCAATAAATCAAATTCACCCGATTTGGAACAGTCATCAACGTCACCTGATATGTCTGCAACCGAAGAAAATTTGACGGAGGAAAATAATATGGAAAATACACTTCTTATTACAATCGGAGATGAAACTATGACAGCAACATTGGCGGATACCGTTGGTGCTGTGGCACTGAAGGATCTGCTTTCAGAAAGACCAATTACGATTGATATGCGTGATTACGGCGGATTTGAAAAGGTTGGATCTCTTGGACAAAACCTGCCTGCTGACGATACACAGACGACAACCCAGGCTGGCGATATCGTACTTTATCAAGGCAATCAGATTGTAATTTTCTATGACTCAAATTCTTGGAGTTATACACGTCTTGGAAAAATTAACAACTTCACACAAGCGGAATTGAAACAAATACTTGGTGACGGAAATGTTACTGTAACACTATCAATGGATTAAATTATATAGTGGGAGTGAATTATAAATATGAAAAATATACTGATTATTTCAACAAGTTTGCGTAAAGGAGGAAATTCCGAAACACTTGCAATGTCGTTTGCAGAAGGTGCCAAAACAAATAGAAATAATGTAGAAATAATATCACTTAGAGATAAAACAATAAATTTTTGCAGAGGCTGTCTTTCCTGCCAGAAAACACAAAAGTGCGTGATAAATGACGATGCCAATGAAATTTCAAATAAGATGCTTAATGCCGATATCATAGTATTTGCCACGCCTATTTACTATTATGAAATGAGCGGACAGATGAAGACACTGCTTGACAGAGCAAATCCACTTTACACAACGGACTACAAGTTTCGTGAGATTTATCTTTTGTCATCTGCGGCGGAAACAGAAGATACTGCTATGGACAGAGCGATCACCGGACTTGAAGGCTGGATTGAATGTTTTGAAAAGGCGAAACTAAAAGGAGCGCTTCTTGCTAAAGGTGTTACAAATATAGGCGATATAGAAAATAACGAAATACTTAAAAAAGCATACAAAATGGGACTAAATATTTCTTGATTTGGATATTAGAGGAGAATAAATAATGGAGAAAATAGTACAAAAATTTTTAACAGGCGAACGTGCTTTGTTTATGTCTGATGACTTAGAAATTCACAACACTATATTTGCTGACGGTGAATCGCCTTTAAAGGAGAGTAAAAATATAAAGCTGTACGGCAGTATGTTTAAATGGAAATATCCTATCTGGTACAGTAACCACATATATATGAAAGATTGTGTCTTGTTTGATATGGCACGTGCGGGAATCTGGTACACAAATGATATAACGGTTGAGGATACACAAATTGAAGCTCCGAAACTTTTCAGACGCTCAAGTAATATTAATTTAAAAAACGTTACATTTTCAAATGCACTTGAAACATTGTGGAATTGCAGTAATGTTTCTCTTGACAACGTAACTGCTAAAGGCGACTACTTTGCAATGAACAGTACTGATATGAAAATCAGTAATTTCCAGCTGTTTGGTAACTACTCCTTTGACGGAGCAAAAAATGTTACAATTCATAACGCAAAGCTCATTTCAAAGGATGCTTTTTGGAACAGTGAAAACATAACCGTTTATGATTCGTTTATTTCCGGTGAATATCTCGGATGGAATGCGAAAAACCTTACACTAATAAACTGTACCATAGAGAGTCTGCAAGGAATGTGTTATATTGATAATCTTGTAATGAAAAATTGTAAGCTTATAAATACAACTCTTGCTTTTGAATATTCTATCGTAGATGCCGATATTTCATCTAAGGTTGACAGTGTATTAAACCCATCAGGCGGTATCATAAAAGCCGAAAAAATAGATGAATTAATTATTGAAAAAGATAAGGTCAATGCCGATAAAACAAAAATTATTGTAAAAGATAATCAGAACAACTGTTGTTGCAATAATATACATAGCAAAAAATTAAAGTCTGTAATATAAATTTTATTGGGAGATGTAAAAATGCAGTTAAATGAATATTTGAATTATTTAAACAGCGGTAAATATGTTGAAGCCGGTTCAGAAATACATCAATATATGACAAAGCTTAGCTTTGAAGCAATGAAGATAACATCTGAAATAAACAATGTTTATCATGAACCGGAAGAGATACGCAACTTGTTTTCAGAACTTATAGGTAAACCTGTTGATAAGAGCTTTGGCTTATTCCCTCCGTTTACAACAGATTGCGGAAAAAATATAACGGTTGGCAAAAATGTTTTTATTAATTCCGGATGCCGTTTTCAGGACCAGGGTGGAATTATCATTGGAAACGGATGTTTATTTGGTCATAATGTAGTAATCGCGACACTTAACCACGACTTAAACCCTGAGAAACGCCAAAGTCTTATTCCGAAATCCGTAAAAATCGGCTGTAATGTTTGGATAGGTTCAAACTCAACCATTCTACCGGGTGTTACGATAGGTGATAATGCTGTTATAGGAGCAGGCTCTGTTGTAACAAAAAATGTACCGGACAATATGATAGCAGCAGGAAATCCTGCCCGTGTTATCAAGTCAATTTATGAAAACAGGTCGGTGATTAACAATGAATTATAATTTTGACGATATAACAGACAGAAGAAATACAAATTCCTTAAAATGGGATGTAAAGGACACCGAACTTCCCATGTGGGTGGCAGATATGGATTTTCAAACTGCACCTGAAATCAAAGAAGCAATAATAAAACGTGCTGAACATGGAATTTTCGGTTACAATACAGTTCCTGATGAGTGGTACAACTCATATATCAATTGGTGGGAAAACAGGCATGATTTCACAATTAAAAAAGATTGGCTCATATTTTGTACGGGTGTCGTTCCGGCAATTTCAAGTATTGTACGAAAACTCACAACTCCTGCTGAAAATATACTTATATTAACACCTGTTTATAATATATTTTTTAATTCTATTATAAATAGCGGCAGAAATGTTCTTGAGTGTCCTCTCAAATATATAGATGGAGTATACGATATTGACTTTACCGATTTAGAAAAAAAACTATCTCACCCGCAAACAACAATGATGATACTATGTAACCCTCATAATCCTGTGGGAAAAATCTGGTCTGAAGAAATACTTAAAAAAATCGGAGAATTGTGCTTTAAACATCATGTGATTGTTGTAAGTGACGAAATACACTGCGACTTAACCGAAACAGGAAAAGCGTATGTACCATTTGCATCAGTCTCCGAAGAATGCAAAATAAACAGCATAACCTGTGTTTCGCCCACTAAAGCGTTTAATCTTGCCGGTTTACAAACCGCTGCTGTTATTATTCCAAATGAGTATCTAAGAAATAAAGTAAACCGCGGTTTAAACACTGACGAGGCTGCAGAACCAAACAGTTTTGCAATTACAGCAACAATTGCCGCATATAACAACGGAGCAAAATGGCTTGACGAACTTCGAAAATACATTGACGAAAACCGACTTATCGTATCTGAATTTCTACAAAAGGAGTTGCCTCAGGTAAAGTATGTTAAATCTGAAGCAACATACCTAATATGGCTTGACTGTTCCAAAATAGACACACATTCATGTGCTATGTCACAATTTATAAGAAATGAAACAGGACTTTATATATCTGATGGACAGCAATATGGATGCGGAGGAGAACAGTTTTTAAGATTAAACATCGCATGTTCAAAGATTTTACTTAAAGACGGTCTGAGTAGATTAAAAAAAGGTATTTTAAAATATGAAAAATGGCTGTCTAATATGTGTTAATAAATTTTAAAAAATGCAACCCACAGAGCATGAAATCCATAAGCAGCACGCCTTTGACTGTTACTGTAAAAAGATATTAAAAAACGAAGCATACAATATTCAAAAAGAGTATGCCAGACTTTGTGAAAAAGAAATATCTTTTGATGAACTTTCAAAAAAAGCACAAGAGACTTTGAGCGTATCGGATGAGTATTTTGCAGAAGAATATGTTTTTGACGTTTTAGGCGGCAAAATTCCTGTGAGAAATGAACATTTGGCAAATGCTTTGCAATCATTATCAGAGCGCAAGCACGATATTATTATTTTGTCATACTTTCTTGATATGACAGATAAAGAAATCGCCGTAAAATTAAATATGGTACGAAAAACTGTTCAGTATCATAGAACAAAGTCTTTTGAGCCATTCCAGAAAAAATAGACAGCAAAAAGCTTCAAAAAACAGAATGAATCGTAATAATTCTTTT